>JANNFA010000123.1:0-4593 GCA_031379345.1 Candidatus Omnitrophota bacterium
ACTACCTTATCAGTCTCTACGGGGCGTCACTTCGTGAGACGGCTCTTGCAATGACGCCCCCCGCGCGTATCGCCTGCCAGGTGATCTACTACGCTTTCCCTCATTTTGAATTCTTCGACCTCAGGCAGAGACTCATCCATGGGTGGGAAGGGGTGGCGCCCTCTCTTTTAGGAACTCTGACCCTGTACGCGTTCGCCTACACGATTTTTTTCCTTCTCCTCGCCTATCTTTCCTTCCGGAAACGCTCTCTGTGAAGCCCGGTTTGCTGGCCGTGGTCTGTATCGTGGCTGCAGGGTTCCTAGCGTCGTCCATTGACGCGCGCTCACATGCTGAAGGAGGAGCCGCGGACCCCCTGTTTCTTGCTTTAGGCAGCGCAAAAGAGGCGGTCGGTGACACTCTTTTTATCCGAGCGGATGAGTATTTTCACGGCGGCGTCATGGAGAAACATCACCACGACAAGAGCGTGGAGGACGTCCACCGTGAGGGGATACTTTCTTCGAAAAAAGAAGAAGCGTTGGGGCGCATGCCGGCCGATTGGATAGATCGTGTCAACGGACAGGTTCGTGCCACACAAGACAGTCACCTGACTAAAGAAAAAAGGAAAGAGATGCTCCCTTTTTTCAAATGGGCCACGGACCTTGACCCTCACAATGTCGAGGCGATCCTCACCACCGCTTACTGGCTTGAAAAGGAATTTGAAAAACCGGACGAGGCGAGAGCTCTCTTGGAAAAAGGTGTGCGCGACAACCCTTCGTCCTGGGAGCTGGAGAGTGAATTCGCGAAGGCCTTATTAAAGTGTGGCGACATCGCTTCCTCAAAAATTCACCTCAGAGCCGCTTTGACAAAGTCTCTTGATGCGAAACTAGAGGACTTTGAGAGAAGGTCGCTTGTAAACCGGATAAAAGAACTCTCTGCCAAAGTCTGATTTTGATATACTGAGTCGACGATGCAGATAGAGGTGGAAGACAGCCAAAACTGTGGCCCCACCGAACAGTTTGTTTACCGCGAACTGGGCGGTATCCGGGTCATCCGGGGTATCTTGGCCGAAGAGCGCGGTAAAGAGGTTTCGCTGGATGTGACAGGCGTAGCCAAAGGCGGAATTTGGATGCCGGCGCGCTGTGTGAAGATTGCCGACTCCGGCGCCGGTTTTGCGTATCTAATATTCGGCGGCGAATGGGGCATCCGTCTGAAGCCCTCCTGGCACACGGCGGGCTGGGATCTCGGAGACCCTAAGCAGTGGGGCGAGCCCTTTAAGATCTATGGCAGCGAAAAGGACATTCTCTATGCTTAAAGTGTCGTTGCGAGGCGCAGAGCGCCGAAGCAATCTAATCGTCAGATTGCTTCGTCGGCTTCTTTGTAGCCTCCTCGCAATGACAATTGTTTACCCGGCTTTTGCAGGCAGTGGCGAAACAATTGTCACCCATGAAACAGACCGCTATTTTTACAAAGACGGTCGCCTGCTGAAACTCGCGAATCAATTCGAATACACGTATTATCTCGATCTTGAAAAAGACACGCTGACTCGCACGCGTGTCTATGATTTCTTGAACAAGAAGATCACGCCTGATGAAACCACCTATCATATTGAAAAACAGCTTTTGTCTCATCCAACGAGCGCGGAGCGGTATATTTTGAAACCCGTTGTTCGGGCTGTTGGGCAGACCAGCGCGGATACTCTTGAGACTCTGGTTATCGAAGACGGTTTTGTCCAGGTTGTCACCTCTAGCGCGGATGAGCTCATTGTTTCCCGTGGCCGTCGCGTCCGCTGATGGAAGTCCATAAGCCCCGTTTCAAAAAATATCTTTTTGTCTGCGAGAATACCCGTGAAAAAGGCTCTTGCTGCATGCCCCAAGGAGAGAGGCTCCGCGAGTCCCTAAAAAATAGGGTTAAAGAATCGGGGCTGTCTTCCTCGGTACGGGTAAGCCGGTCCGGCTGTCTGGATCTGTGCGAACAGGGGCCGAACGTGCTTTTGATGCCGGACAATCGATGGTTCAGCGGGGTCTCCGAAGGCGACTTGGACAAGATCATGCGCGAAACAGAGGGAGGTCTTCTATGATGTGGATGCGGATTGGCTCGATATTGATGGCATCGGGGATCCTGCTCGGCGCTTTCGGGGCCCATGGACTGAAGACGGTCCTCGATGCAGGCCAGATGGAGATCTTCAAAACAGCCGTTTTTTATCAGATCGTCAATGCGCTGGGACTTCTGCTTATCGGCGTCTTGAGTCTGCAGGCACCTTCCCGAAATAAACTATTTCCAACAGGCGCGTTTCTTACGGCAGGAATCCTGCTTTTTTCGGGCAGCCTCTACCTTATCGCTGTTAACGGGATGACGAGTCTTGCGCTGGTCACCCCGATCGGCGGCATCTGCCTCGTCGCAGGCTGGATATTCCTGATCTTTACCTTCTGAGTGTGGCACACCGCGATCAAGACCACCGAACTGCCGAAGGGCTGCGCTAAAAGTCTCGAGATTGTCGGCCAACGGGTGGCTTTATTCAATGTGGACGGAAAAATTTTCGCACTGGCGGATGCTTGTGTGCATCGTGGAGGACCGCTGGGGGAGGGTCATCTCGAGGGTAGGACAGTGACCTGCCCATGGCATGCCTGGGATTTCGATGTGAAGACGGGCGAGTGCCAGACAATGAAAGGTTTGAAACAGAAAAAGTTCCCGGTCAAAACCAAAGACGAAGGGATTTATATTGATTTGGGGGACATATAACTAAATTATTTTATAAAGGGTCTTTTTAAAATAATTTAGTTATATGTCCCTGTTACAGGTAAGGGTCTTTTTTGAGCAGGTAGTTTTGGATGTAGTCTGCGACGGCCTTCTCCAGGGGTCGGAACTTTATGGGACAACCCGCTTTCTTTAACTTTGTCAGGTCTGCCTCTGTGAAATACTGGTATTGGCTCCTAAGGTTTTCCGGCATTTCTACGTATTCAATCATTTTTGGTTTTCCGCAGGCCTTGAAGATGGCTTCCGCGAGCTCGTTCCAGCTCTGAGCTTTTCCCGACCCCAAGTTGTAGATGCCTTTAATCTTTGGATTTTGATAGAACCACAACATGGCATCCACCGCATCCTTGACGTAGATAAAATCCCTCTTTTGTCCCCCGTCCGGGTATTCCGGTTTGTAAGACTTGAAGAGTTTCAGGGAACCGCCCCTCATCACCTGCTCAAACCCCTTTTGCACCATACTGCGCATGTGGCCTTTATGGTATTCATTCGGACCATACACATTGAAATAGCGGAAGCCCGTGATCTTGTTCTCGTAGCGGTGGTTCAGCGTCCAAATATCAAAATCGAGTTTCGACTGACCATAGGGATTGAGGGGTTTGAGTCCTGGTGTGAGTCGATCTTCGTCGGAGAAGCCGAACTCGCCCGCGCCGTACGTGGCTGCACTGGAAGCGTACTGAAGGTAGACATCGTGCGTGATGCACCACTGGGCGAGGCGTTCGGAATAGCCGCTGTTGTTCTTACGGAGAAAATCCGTGTTCATCTCGGTGGTGTCTGAGCAGGCCCCGAGATGGAAAATAGCTGAGATTTTGCCGTCGAATTCCTTTTTCTCAAGTCGGTCCAGGAACTCACCCGACTCCAAATAGATTTCAAAGTCCTTTTTTTTAAGGTTTTTCCATTTTGGAGAGTTTTTTGCTTTCTCGTCGACCAAGAGAAGGTCTTTTTTGCCGAGCTGATTCAATTTTGAGACAAGCACGCTTCCGATAAAACCGGCAGCCCCCGTGACAACAATCATTTTATATTTCTATATCCTTATATTTAACAATGGGTTATGACAAATAAAAAAAGAACAAAAACTGGAAATAGCCTAAAATGGCATGTATACTTTTGTTAAGGAGCACTTAATTTTATATGTTGAGTTATGCGCACTAAACAAAATCTTCGATTAAGAATTATTTCAACCGTACTCTGCGCGACTTTTCTCGCGTCGGAACTGCATGCCGCGCCTATCGCTCTATCCGGCGCGTCGCCCGTCCTGCCCCAAGAACAGCTGTTGCAGCATCCGGAAGCGATGGATGTCCCGCTCGATTTTGCAACGCTCACGGAGGTGCATCGGGGTTCCAAGGACATTTTCATTATACACATCCAGGACGCGCATTCCAACGTTTCGGGTCAGCAAAATCTCTCGTCCGTCCTCGATGCGTTGATGGAAAAATATGGGGTCCGTCTCGTCCTTTCCGAAGGAGGCGAGGGGGATTGTTCACTGACCGCCATCAAGAAAGTCGCCTCGCCGGCTGTTTGGAAGCGTGTCGCCAAAAGTTTTCTTCTCAGAGGGGAGATCCAGGGGGAAGAATATCTGAATCTTGTGTCCGAGCATCCGATGAAGATCATCGGAGTCGAGGATATGTCTCTCTACGATGTCAGTCTTGAAAATTATGCGCAACTCGCCCAGCGGCGTGACAAAGCGTTGAACCATCTGAGGAAAATAGAGCTCGCGCTCGACAAAGTGAAGAACCGCCTCTATCCAAAATCGTTGCATGATTATGAGTTGATGGTAAAAAAAGGTACGGGATTCGAAAAAACTTTCCCGGAACTCCTGCGGATGCGCCAAGAAGCGGGCTTGGAAACGATGGGGCCGGAGAC
>JANNFA010000137.1:0-7611 GCA_031379345.1 Candidatus Omnitrophota bacterium
GCTGCCCAAGGATGTCGAGATGGTGATGCCCGGCGACACAGTCACCGTCTCTGCCGAACTCATCACCCCCATCGCCATGGAGAAGGAACTTCGCTTCGCCATCCGTGAGGGTGGACACACCGTCGGGGCGGGAGTTATTTCGGAGATTTTGACCTAAATATGGCCACCGTCGGCTCACAAAAAATACGCATCCGCTTACGCGCTTATGATCACCGCGTTCTTGATCAGTCAGCGAAAGAGATCGTGGACACGGCAAAGCGTACCGGTGCAAAAGTTTCAGGGCCGATCCCACTACCCACAGACAGCGAGCTCATCACCGTGAACCGCTCTCCGTTTATCGATAAAAAGTCGCGCGAACAGTTTTTTATGAAGACTCACAAAAGGCTTTTAGACATTCTGAACCCGACCGCCAAGACGATCGATGCTTTACGTAAGCTCGATCTGCCGGCTGGCGTCGATGTGGAGATTAAATAGGCCATGCAAGCGATACTGGGCAAAAAAATCGGTATGACTTCCTATGTGACCGCCAAAGGCGACCTTGTCCCCGTGACAGCGCTTGAAGCAGGTCCTTGTGTCGTGACCGATATGAAAAGTGTCGAAAAGCATGGTTACAAAGCCGCGCAGATTGGTTTTGACAATAACGTAAAAGAAAAGAACGTCAGCAAAGCCTATAAGACTAACTTCTCTAAGAAAAACATTCCCTTGAAAAAATACTTACGTGAGATACGTCTGACGCCCCAGGAGAATTTTGAAGTCGGACAAGAGATCAAGGTCGATATATTCAAAGCCGGCGACTTAGTCGACGTGCAAGGCACCTCGATCGGCAAAGGTTTCGCTGGCGGTATGAAGCGCTGGGGCTGGGGCGGCGGAATGAACACCCATGGTTCCATGCATCATCGGCGTATCGGATCCATTGGCGCCTCCTCGTTTCCATCGCGCACATGGCCGGGCCACCACATGCCGGGTCGGATGGGCGGAGCGACGACGACCATACAGAATCTTGAAGTAGTGAAGGTCGATGTTGAAAAAAATCTTTTGCTGGTAAAGGGTCCCGTGCCGGGCTCGGACACCGGATTACTTACTATTCGTCGGTCACTGAAGCGTCCCCAGGGCGTCAAAATACGTGAGGCCGTTAAGGAAAATCTTAAGAAGGATCCTCTCAAGGCCGCCAAAAAAGCGGCTGCGGGCGGCGGCGGAGGTAAGAAAAAATAATGCCACAGCGTAGAAAGAAGGCAGTCGCGCACCGCCCCAAAAAGGCCGCCGCGTCCAAAAGGACCGTGAAAGCTAAAAAGGTCGCAACAAAAACCGCAAAGGCAGTCGTAAAGGCCAAGGTCAATGAATTGTCCGTGTATGACCTTTCGGGCAAGTCGGTTTCGACGCTCACATTGGATCCTTTATTCCATGAAGGCGCGGTAAATACAGATATTATTCATCAGGCTGTCGTGATGTATCAGGCGGGTCAGCGCGAAGGAACAGCGTCGACAAAAACCCGCGGAGAAGTTTCCGGCGGCGGCAAGAAACCCTGGAAGCAAAAGGGCACAGGCCGCGCACGCCACGCTTCCATCCGTTCTCCTATCTGGACCGGCGGCGGGACTGTTTTCGGGCCGCACCCCAGGGATTATTCTTATGCGATTCCGCGCGAGATGCGTCGCAGAGCGGTTGTGGAGGGCGTAAAATCTATCGCCTCCAACGGCAAGCTAACGATTCTCAAGGACTTGACACTGGACAAGCCAAAGACACAGGGAATGATTCAGATTCTCGAGACCTTTAAAACGGAGAAGCCGTTGTTTCTGGTGGATAAGAAGAGTGAGAATGTCATGCTCGCCTCTAGAAATATCAAAGGTGTGGCGATCAAGACCGCCGAGGAAGTCAATGCTTTGGATGTTGTTTCACACAAAGAATGTTTGATGACGCAGAGCGCATATAACGGTCTCTTGAAAAGGCTCAAACAATGAAGAATTCCTACACCATTGTCCGGACACTGCTGCGCACCGAGAAGGGCACAACACAGGCTAAGGAAAATAAGTATTTATTTTCAGTCGAGCGGGATGCGAACAAGATAGAAATTCGCAAGGCCGTTGAAGACATCTATAAAGTTAAAGTTCAGGGCGTCAACACGGTAAACATGCCCGGTAAATTGAAAAGAGTCCGCAGCGTGCAAGGTCACACGCCGGACTGGAAAAAAGCCGTGGTCACACTCAAGACCGGTCACAAGATAGATTTGGCATAAGGAACGATCATGGGCATACGCACATTCAGACCTAGAACACCGTCACTTCGCTGGACGCAGATATCGGATTTTTCCGAGCTGAGCCCAAAGCACAAAAGACCCGAGAAGAAGTTGACAGAAGACTTGCGTCGTTCGGGCGGTCGCAACTCTTATGGACGCATGACCACGCGTCGTCGCGGCGGCGGCCACAAAAGACTGTACCGCCATATCGATTTCAAGCGGAACAAATTTGGCGTGAATGGAACAGTTCTCTCGATCGAATACGATCCTAATCGCAGCGCGCGTATCGCGTTGATCGAGTATACGGATAAGGAACGTCGCTATATCCTTGCGCCGGTCGACCTGAAGATCGGGATGACCGTTTCAAGCGGATCGGGTTCTGAGATTCAGTCTGGCAATGCGCTTCCTCTTCGCGAGATTCCGCTGGGTGCGCAGGTGCACAATATCGAGATGTTCAAGGGACGTGGCGGACAGATGGTAAGGACCGCCGGCGGTTACGCCATCCTGATGGCCAAAGAAGGCGATTACGTGAGTCTGAAACTTCCTTCGGGCGAAGTGCGCCGTATCTTGGCGGACTGCATGGGGACACTCGGACAGATCGGCAATATCGAGCATGAAAATATTTCATTAGGCAAGGCGGGCCGCATGCGCTGGAAGGGCCGTAGACCGGCCTCACGCGCCGTGGCGAAGAACCCGGTCGACCATCCGATGGGCGGAGGCGAGGGCAAAGCTTCAGGCGGTCGCCAGCCCACATCACGCTCAGGCGTTTTGGCAAAGGGCCTCAAGACACGCACACGGAAGAAACCGTCTTCAAAATATATTGTTACAGGGAGACCGCGATAAATGTCCCGCTCAGTATCTAAGGGCCCGTATACCGACGAGAAGCTTTTAAAAAAAGTCGTCACGATGCAAAAGTCGCGAGAGAAAAAGCCGATCAAGACGTGGTCACGCCGTTCAACGGTTACGCCGGATTTTGTCGGGCTCACCATGATGATCCACAATGGAAGGGTATTCAACCCTGTGTTTATGACCGAGAACATGGTCGGCCATAAGCTGGGTGAGTTTTCAATCACCCGCACGTTCCGTAAACACGGCGGCATCACCAAGACAGTTACGGAGCTCACTTAAAATGATTTCGAAGGCCTCTGTTAGTTTTGTTCGCATTTCGCCTCGTAAAGTACGCTACGTGATCGATTTGATCCGTCATAAGAGCGTGCCTCAGGCACAAGCGATCCTTATCGGTTCGCCACGCCGGGGCGGAGAGATACTGCGTAAGCTTCTTGATCAGGCTGTGAACGCTGCGGAACGTAACTCGCAGGTCACCCCCGATCAGCTAGTGGTATCCAAAGCGCTTGCCGACGGCGGTCCAATGATGAAACGCTTTCGTGCCGCGACCATGGGCCGCGCGAACCATATTAAAAAGAGAACGAGCCATATTCAGATAGAGTTGGACTTGGCGAAAAAGAACCTCGTGATACCTGCAAAGGCCGCATCTGCGAAGAATACGAAAGCAGTGATGGCACCCGCCACAAAGCTTGGCGGGTCTGCGGTTGGCGGAAAAAAAGCGGGTTCAAAAAAATTAGTGGGAGCCAAGTAAAATGGGACAAAAAGTTCATCCGATAAGTTTCCGTCTGGGATACATCAAAACCTGGAGCTCTCGTTGGTACGCGCGCAAGAATGAGTTTGCTCGTTTTCTGCACGAAGACATCAAAGTGCGTAAGTATGTCCGCACGATGTTCTTGCAGGCGGCGATTGCGAAGGTGGATGTCGAGCGGGCGTCTGACAAGATACGCGTGTATATCCATACCGCGCGTCCCGGCGTCATCATTGGGCGCAAGGGTGCTGATATCGATCGCCTCCGTGAAGAATTGCAAAAAGTGACAGGCAATAAAGAAGTGCATATCAACATCGTCGAAATTAAAAACCCCTCTACCAACGCCCAGCTCATCTCTGAGAACATCGCGCTGCAGTTGGAGAAGAGGATCGCATTCCGCCGCGCCATGAAGAAAGCCATTCAGCAGGCGATGGATTCCGGGGCGAAGGGTGTCAAGATACAGACCAAGGGACGTTTGGCCGGGTCGGAGATAGCGCGTACCGAAGGCTATCTTGAAGGAACCGTACCGCTTCATACGCTCCGCGCGGATATTGATTTTGGATTTTCAGAAGCCAACACCACTTATGGCAAGATCGGCGTCAAGGTTCTGGTTTATAAGGGTGATATTCTTAAGGGTCTGACCCCTGCGCAAGGCGTTAAGAAAGACGATGCGCCCGAGGCAATTTTGAGCACAGAAACGGTGGCTGTCCCTGCGGAGGTGTCCGATGTCACTCCTGATGCCTAAGCGTGTTAAATATCGCAAGACACAGCGCGGCCGCCGCAAGGGTTCGGCGCAGCGCGGTTCCACATTGTCTTATGGGGAATATGGACTCCAGGCACTTGAAAATGCCTGGGTGACGAATATCCAGATCGAGGCAGCGCGCGTTGCCATTGCCCGCAATGTGAAGTTAGGAAAAGTTTTTATCCGTTGCTATCCCGACAAGCCGATCACGAAAAAGCCGGCAGAAACACGTATGGGCAAAGGCAAGGGCATGGTCGATGCTTGGGTTTGCGTGGTAAAGCGCGGACGTATCCTATTTGAAGTCGAAGGCCTTCCGGAGTCTATCGCGAAGGAATCGATGCGGTTGGCGGCATCGAAACTTCCTATTCGCACGCGCTTCATGACAAGGAAGGGGTTCTAAGATGCCGCTTCCCAAAGTCGGAGAATTAAGGGGATTGAGCTCGGATGAGCTGAAACAGAAGCGCGAGAACCTTGAAAAAGGCCTCAATGAGCTTCGTCAAAAAAAAGTTACCGGACAGCTGGATAAGCCGCACCAGTTCAAGTTACTGCGCAAGCAAGTGGCCCAAATAAACACTATCGAGAAAGAAAAAAAGAATGCCGACTCAAGCCGTAAGAAATAATCTTAGGAAGAAAAAAACAGGCGTCGTGCTCTCGAGCAAGATGCAGAAGACGATTGTCGTTCAGGTTCGTCGTAAATCTCTTCATCCGCTGTACGGCAAAGTTATCGAGAAGGCCGCCAAGTTCAAGGTGCACGATGAGAAGAATGAGGCGAAGGCGGGAGACAGGGTTCTTATCCAAGAAACCCGTCCGATCTCGAAAGACAAAAATTGGAGACTCGTGGAGATCCTCTCAAGAGGCGAAGGTCATGGCAAGAGGCACCGCACTTCCACGACCGATATTAAAGAAGTCGTTCAGGCAAAGCCTAAAGGGCTGTCCGTTCAGCCCACGCCGAGTGTTGCATGATCCGCATGCGTACGATTTTAGAAGTGGCTGACAACACGGGCGCCAGAAAAGCGTCTTGTATCGGTGTGATCGGACGGTCCGGGAGAATGACAGCGGATGTTGGTGATATTATCAGCGCGAACGTAAAAGAAGCGACACCCGACGCCACTGTCAAGCAGGGCGAGGTTGTGAAGGCGGTCGTGGTACGTACAAAAAATCGTATCCGCCGGTCCGATGGTACAACATTACGTTTTGACACAAACGCACTTGTCATCATTGATGCGCAGAGAAATCCGCGCGGCACACGTATTTTTGGGCCTGTCCCAAGAGAACTGCGTGACAAAGGTTTTATGAAGATTATATCGCTTGCCCCTGAGGTGATTTGAAATGAGTTTGAGAATTCGTAAAGGCGACAAAGTAAAAGTATTGGCAGGCAAAGACCGCGGTAAAACCGGCAAGGTCATCCACGTTTATCCGAACGTGAGCCGAGCCTTGGTCGAGGGCGTGAACATGGTTAAAAAACATGTGCGCAAGAGCCAGCAGAATCCAAATGGTGCGGTCATTCAGAAAGAGTTGCCAATCCATATTTCAAACCTGAGCTTGCTGGATCCGACCTCCTCCAAGAGCACCCGTATCGCGACGTTGGTCGCTGCGGATGGTTCCAAGCAGCGCTCGGCAAGCAAGTCAAAGGCGGTCATCACGTCATGACAAAAAATGTAGCAGCCAAGACAACCACTTTGCAGGATCTTTATACGAAGCAGATTGTGCCGCAGATGATGAAGAAGTTCGGTTATAAAAATCCGCTTGCCGTTCCGCGCATTGATAAGATCTCAGTCAATATGGGAGTCGGGAAGGGCGCGGAAGACATCAAGATCGTTGAAACAGCCTGTAACGAACTCACCACCATCACGGGCCAGCGCGCGGTTATCACCCGCGCCAAGAAAGCGATCTCGAATTTTAAGATCCGTGATAATTCACCGGTGGGATGCCGTGTGACGCTTCGCAAGCGCATCATGTACGAATTTTTGGAGAGATTGCTTCGCGTGGCACTGCCGCGCGTCCACGATTTTCGCGGGATTTCTCCCCGCGGTTTCGATGAAGCCGGTAATTTTAGCTTTGGCATCACGGAGCAGAATATTTTTCCGGAAATTGATTCGGACAAGATTGCGCGTCCGCAGGGCATGGATGTGACGATCGTCATCCGTAACGCGCGTACCCGCGATGAGGCTTATGAGTTGTTGAGCCTGTTCGGCGTGCCGTTCCGTCAGAAGATCGAGAAGGCCCCGACACAAAAAACGGCTCCGCAGCCGGCAGAGGTATAAGAGGAGTTTATGGCGAAACTTTCATTGATGTTGAAACAGCAAAGGCCACCGAAGTTCAAAACACAGGCCTACAATCGTTGCCAGCAGTGCGGACGCACGCGCGGCTATTATCGTAAGTTTAAACTTTGCCGCATCTGTCTGCGCGAACTTGCCTCAAAAGGCGAGATCCCGGGCTTGATCAAGGCCAGCTGGTAGAAAGGGAAAAGAATGTCACTCAGTGATCCGATCGGCGACGCACTTACTTGTATCCGTAATGGGAGCCGTGCACGAAAAGAACGCGTAGATCTAAAAGCTTCGAATCTCATCGAAGAGATTTTAAAGATATTGAGACGGGAGCGTTTTATCCATGATTACAGACGCATCGATGACAAGAAGCAGGGGATTATCCGTGTTTATTTGAAGAAGACCGGAGAATCCGTTCGTAAGATAACACGTATCGTCCGCGTTTCTCGTCCCGGATTGCGTATTTACACAAAAACGGATTCGATTCCCAAGGTGCTTTCGGGATTGGGCATCTGTGTGATTTCAACACCCGCAGGTATTCTTTCTGGCGATGAAGCCAAGAAGCGCGCTGTAGGCGGCGAAGTGCTCTGCAAGGTCTGGTAACCATGTCACGCATCGGCCAAAAACCCATTGAAATACCCAAAGGCGTCAAGCTCGTAGTCAATCAAGGGCTAGTCAACGTCGAGGGCCCCAAAGGAAAGATGTCCTTTTCAGTGAGTCACCGTATCAAGACGGTGATGAAAGAGAATATCCTTGTTCTGGAGAGAGCCACCGATAG
>JANNFA010000184.1:0-2204 GCA_031379345.1 Candidatus Omnitrophota bacterium
CATATTTCTTTGCGCGCTCAAAGCGGACCTTTACTCCTCTTTTTTTGAGCCGATCAATCTTCGCTTCCATTTCATCCAGAAGCTCATCTATCTTCTCGATGTAAGCCACGGGATATGAAAGGTCTTCAAGTTTTGCGGCGAGTGATTTAGATAATCGAGTGACTTCCTCCCCAATGATCTCTTTTTGCTTGCTGGTGGGCTCTAGAGCTGCTTCCTCATCATCGCTGGCAACCAGAAGCACCTTGTTTAGAAAATCCTTGGCGGCCGTATCAAATGGCGCCCCCGCCTTGCTAAAAAGCTCATAAAGGACATTCAAAAGAAACTTCTCCCTTGAATTGACCATGATCTTCTGTAGAGAAAAGCCATCCATAAACCGGTAGGCGCCGTTCTCACACACCAGGGGAAAATTGGTGCTGCACAAAAGGTCTATATCCCTCTGGACCGTCCTCTGAGTAACTCTAAACTCATCAGACAGCGCCCGAGTCGAGACCGTCTTTCGTCTATCAAGCTGGTTTAGAAGGTACACAAGCCTGAAGATCTTCTTGTCGTAGTTCTTATCTTTCTTTTTCATAGCTCTACTCTACTTCCACCCCGCGACAGCGTCGTGTCGCCCGAAATTTATCAAAATACGTATGCCTCAGACGAGGTTTTAGCGCGCTTTAAAAGAATCATAATTTAACAAATCCCAACCCAGCGTCAGCCTCTGATCGACGCTCTCTAGAGTCCCGCGGAATAGCTATTGGTATTAACCTCGCAAATGCTTCGCTGGTATTCTTACCAAGCATTATTGAAGAATCGCCCAACTCAGCCTCTTGAGTAAAAAAAAGTATTATGCTTTTAATTTCTCGACCTCTTAAAGGGAGTTGCGCAAGCAAATATTTTAGATTCTTGTAGAGTCTGGTGTTTTGCCCTATTTTTTTCTGAAAGGCGGAACCATTCAGAAAACGGGTAAATTCCGTATGGGTCTTAATTTGATTGCCCTTGAGCTCGACTGAATGCTTGCCTTGTGTAAACCTTCCCCTTCTGTATTCCTCCGAGTGCTCCCATTTGCTCTCGATCAAATAAATGGCCTTTTTTGTTGAAAGTATGGCATCGAATTCGCCTATTCCCCCTCCACGACCCAAACTTGGCCGATAGAATATTCGGCACTCTTCTGAAGTAGAGTTGTCATTTAGTTTCTCCAAGAGCATAGGCAGACCATACCTAAATACCCAATAAGTACAGCTGTCCTCACCATAGCCGATAATTTCCGTCACATTTGCCTCATCATTGGGTACTCGTAAGACATAGCACCACACCTTTTTTCCTTTGAATACTATGCATTAAGGCAGCGACAGCGTTGTGTCGCTAGCCTGACTGCCTAATGGATATTAGCGCTCTATCTTGAGGTGGGCAACATAAAAAAGGCCACTTGGGTGGTGGCAGTTGGAGGGCGTCAGGCCTAGGATAAATTCATGCCTAGACGCCCTGAAATACGATATAAGTTTGGTAGGAGACTTCGCCAGCTACGGAAGAAAAGAGGCTGGACTCAGGAGGAGCTCTCTGAGCAAGCGGATACCGCCTATAAACATATTCAGCGTTTGGAGGGCAAGACGCCTTCGCCGGTCAAGATCGACACGATTGAAAAACTCGCCAAAGCCTTCAAGATGAGCTGTGCCAAACTTCTGGATTTCTAATTTGCCCACACACATATACTATTGGCCCACCCGTAACGTGCAGAGGATTTTAACGACCTTCAGGTTATGAGCGAATCTAAAGTCGGGAGTTTTAAGGGTGGTTTGCAGATGTCGGAAAGTGGTCTATTCCACTTGCTGCGCTGTTAAAAAGATGGCCTTCTCTAACCCGTTAAAGAAATCCTGATAGATGAGTGGATCGTCTATAGCTTTAACGCCATACTGCGCACTTCCTCGCACCAAGAGCTGCTTTTCTCCTCGCGGCCTAACAGTTACTGACATACTAAGAACTTGATTGTTGATAAATTTATCGGCGGTTACTGTCCCAAGATCCGCGTCGGTTTTTTGCACAACAAAATTTAAATCCTGAAGTGTCGCAATGACGGTTCGGAGCATTTTTTCTTTATCCGTCGTATCAAAAGCTCTTGTTTGCATACTTCTCAGCTTAACCTGACTCTGATCTGCCTGCAGAAGCTGATTTTGCGATGTTGTCGCGCATCCGGCCAATATGGTTGCAACCAAAAGAACAGG
>JANNFA010000200.1:0-7616 GCA_031379345.1 Candidatus Omnitrophota bacterium
CCGCATCATCCTCCACAATCAGTATTTTTTTCATCATGGCTCCGCGGAGTGTTGTCTGATAAAAAGTTTATCATTCTTTGGTCAAAACTGTCACACAAATCGTGGAGAACCCGGACTGACTAGGCGGTCTTAGGGCGGGCCCAACGGGGGGACAATCCAAGACGGCGCTTCAATTTCTTGCGCATCATACGGGAAGCATGAAAAATTGGATTGAAATAGATATACGACAAAAGCGTAGAATTGGTAATCGTTCGAACAGGGGCGGCTGACCTCATCGCGATACCTTCCAAAAATTGTTCATAAAGAAAAGTTACCCGACAAACCGGCCCATGTCAATAGAGCGCCACGAAGACTTCCTCAAAAAAAGCCCTCATGGAATCCCAAGATTTTCTATCCGCGTCCTCATTGTAGGCCATGCCGGTCGCTGGCGCGGAGCCTGCCTCCCTCACCGTGAAGCTATGCACCGCTCCAGGGTAGCTGTCAAAACGCATGTCCACATCAGCATCTTTCATTTCCTTCTTGAAAGCATCCACCCCGGGAAGGGTAAAATTATCGTCCCCGCCCTGTTCGATCAAAACCTTCCCCTTGATATTTTTTGCGTCTGCCATATTTGGCGTAGACAGATCACCGTGAAAACTCACCACGCCTTTCACATCCGCGCCGCTACGCGCCAATTCCAGAACGGTCGTTCCGCCAAAACAGTAGCCTATCGCCCCAATCTTGGTGTTATCGACAATTGGATGTTCCTTTAAAAGATTGTACGCCGCCAGAATCCGCCCCCGCATCAGCAAGCGGTCGCTCTTGTAGATGCCCGCTTGTTTTCCGGCATCTTCGTGCGTCTGAGGGCGCACATTCTTTCCGTACATGTCTGCCGCGAATGCCACATAACCGAGCGCAGCCAGCTGGTCGGCGCGACGTTTCGCATAATCACCCAGCCCTTTCCACTCATGAACAACGAGTATGGCGGGCCGCTTTACTTCAGTCGCATCCTCGTATGAAATATAACCCTCCAGCTCGACCCCTTCGTGCTTGTACAGAACTGTCTCGCCATGCACAGCCGCGGATGCAGTCGTCGCTTGCAGCAGCAGAAAAAAACCTATCCAGAACCGCCTCATCTTTAGACCTCCCTCAATCCAGACAGTATACCAAGACGTGGATGTTATAATCATACTTATGAACGGTATCATTCTCATGCTCTGCGCAGACATGGTATTCGCTGTGATGGCTTCGGCCACAAAGTGGACCGGTGCGCACATCCCTTCATTCGAGGTTGTCTTCGTCCGGAGCGCTCTCTCCTCAGCGGCTCTGATTCTCATTTGTGAGATCAAGGGAGTGTCTCTCCGTCCCAAAGAGCCCATCCTTCTGTGGAGCCGCGGCATCATCGGCTATATCGCGATGCAGTGCTTTTTTTGGGCTCTGCCGCAGATCGCCCTCGGCACCGCGGTGACCTTAAACTACACGGCGCCGCTTTTTGCGGTCGCGCTTTCTTTTGTATGGATCCGTGAAAAACCAACCCTCACCGCAAAACTCGGCCTGGCCATTTCATTCGTCGGGGTCTGGCTTCTCGCATCGCCACAGTTCGGAGGAAGGCCGGAAGCGCTTTTTGCCGCCCTGGTGTCGGGCCTTTTTGCCGGCGGAGTCTATGTCCTGATCCGCCGGAGTCGTCACGCCGATGACCCGCTCTTGGTCATCCTTTATTTTACACTGACATCGACCCTAGCCTCAGGCGCATGGACGATTGCGGCCGGGTGGGTCGCTCCTAGCGCCGGTGAATGGGCCGGCCTTGCAGCCATCACGGTCAGCTCTTTTATCGGACAGATCTGCCTGACATACTCTCTACACAAAGCCCCTGTATGGGTGGTCTCGCCGTTCGCCTACTTAACGCCGGTACTTAGTTTGATTCTTGGGTGGATGTTTTGGAAGGAGGTTCCAAGCGCGCAAAATTTGGCAGGTTGCGCGATCGTGATCGCCTGTGGAGTCGTGATGCTGGCTAAACGGAGAACTGCTTGATAAATTCCCGGTCGAGAAAGCTGAGGCCGTTCAATCTGGCTGCCACGCTTACCAGAGGCTTAAGACCTGTCGGGCTTGTGCGGCGCACAATACCCGAGCATTCGATGGTTTTTTTTGGAAAATGGATCTTGAAATGAAGCGACGTGCCATTATCCAGCGGCCTGTCGTAAGTAAACAACACCCCGCCCGCACTTATATTCTTAGACGTCACAAGCGTCCATTGCGTGGAAATCGTCTCTTCCTCGCCTTGAGCGGCCACGCGAAGCACGAATTTCTTTTCTAAACGCAGGTCTTTTCTTTTTTCGGTAGGGCTGAGGGGGGTCATTTCATTCATCTCCTTTTATTTATTAAAAGGTTATTAAATGCCATGTTTTATGTTACTACAATAAACCTCCACCGCTACCTTGTCTATAAATATTTTTTCAGTCCTGCTCTTTGATATTTCTGGGATCGCGGGCGCGTGAAAGCGCTACTTCAAGACTGATGAGTCCTTTTTCATATAAGACTTTCAGCGAATCATCCATCAATATCATGCCCTGTCCGCCGCTTGTCTGCATCACCCCATACAACTGCTCGGTCTTATTATCCCGGATGAGGTTTCGTACAGCCGGGGTGCCGATAAGCGCCTCGACCGCCACCACACTTCCAGTCCCTCCCTTACGCGGCAGCAATTTTTGCGACAAAACACCCTGGAGACTGGCCGCGAGCTGAAAACGTATCTGCTGCTGTTGATGCGACGGAAACACGTCGACAATACGGTCCACGCACTGCGGCGCATCCGGCGTGTGGAGCGTGGCGAGCACGAGATGGCCCGTCTCGGCCGCGGTCAATGCAGTGGTAATGGTCTCCAGGTCGCGTATCTCGCCAATGCAGATAACGTTGGGGTCTTGTCTAAGTGATTGGACCAGCGCAGAATTAAATGACTGCGTGTCGATACCCACCTCGCGCTGGATGATCACACTTTTAACGTTTGTGTGCATGTACTCGATCGGGTCTTCGATCGTCACGACCCGGCATTTTTCTCCCTCGCGGTTTATGTGGTCTATCATCGAAGCCAATGTCGTTGTTTTCCCTTGTCCGGCCGCGCCAGTGATCAGCACCAGTCCGCCAGGCTTAAAACTTAACTCTCCCACGATCGCCGGAAGACCTAGCTCGTGCATCGACCGCGGTCGCATCGAGATGACGCGAAAAGCCGCCTCAACATTCCCGCGAGCGATGTACACATTCACGCGAAAACGACCCAGCCCCGGAATTGCGTAAGCGAAATTCAGCTCCCAATTTTTCTCGAACGCATTCCTCTGCTCTTCCGTAAGGATGCCGTACATCGCCTCCTTGCTCACCTGGCTTGTGACGGGACTGTCGTTCATGAACGTGAGCTTTCCATCGATACGCAGGGTCGGCTGAATGCCCACAACAACATGAAAATCAGAGGCCTTGCGTTTGACAGCCTCTTCGAGGCAGGCGCGAATATCCATGCTAAAGTTTATTGATTTCCTTTTTCATCTGGTTCGCGGCTTTGTTCGCGTCTTTCTTGAGCGCATCCATCGCTTTTTCGCTCTCACTTTTCTGAGCGCAACCCGCGATTGCAAATGCAACCACAGCCAACAACATCCAAGACACTTTCTTCATGCTTACCCCCTGTTTTAGACTACGTTTATTTTTTGACTTTGAAATTAGTGTACGCGGGGCGCGTCTTCGACGAGCCCGTGCCGCGTATCTGCCAGGTATAAGTCTGGCCATTTTCAAATAACTCCGCCGGCACCGATAGACGGTCCTTGCTCGCGGGAAGTGTCTCCGCCTTGATCAAACCCGCTTCGACTGTTTGCGTGCCTTTGTAGAGCTTGAACTGATACTCCGATATCTCCGACCCGCCCCCCTCGTTTCCCCAACGAAAAAGGAGTTCATTTTTCCCGCTCAAATCCGCTTGTTCGGCGGGCTCGAACAATCTCGGAGGAGCCTGCTGCCCACGGCGGCCTCCGGCATAGACGGGTCCGCAGACAGCCATCGCGATTAAAAAAAGAATGGTAATACGTCTCATCAGATACCGCCCTCCAAGGTATTTCACGGCATTTTACGCTTGGTTCGCTGGCGATTCAAGGGATAAACAGGGCCGCTGTCAAAAGCGCGCCGATCGCGTACATCCATATCGTATTCGTGATGAAGTAGGGGTAGACCATCAAAACCAAACCGACCATCATCGGTCGAAAGTTCGTCATTTTTTTTCCGTAAACGAACGCGACGAATCCGACGCTTCCAAAAAGTATATTACCGACGATGTTAGACATCGTCATGGATTCACCCTCGAGATTAGACGGAGCGTTCGAATATCCAGGAGAAAGGCTGAGTGGGGGCGCGGGCGATCACTTCTTCGATGCGTTCGACTTTTTTTAAGTAGTGCTCTGCGAGACCGCAGAGGTACTCTTGGTCGCGCGCAGCCTCCGAGGTAAGGCCGGAAAGAGTTGCAATGCCCCAATATTCGACAAGATGTTGAAGGACTTCGGAATAATCCCGTGCGGTATAGATGCCGCTTTTCTGAGCGACGACCGCGAAGCGCTCGAACAGATCCAACCCACTCCCATCGTTCATAAGACGTGCAGGCATCGAGACTTTATGCCGCATCATCTCGGCGAATGCATTCACGGCACACGAGGTATCCACACTCAAGGCGGTCGCAAAAAAACGCTTGTAAGCCTCTTCGTGACGCGCTTCGTCCGTGGCGATCAACGAGCATATCTTGCCAAGGGTCTTGTCGCCGCATTCCTCCGCCCGTTTGCCGGTATTGGCATGGGATATCTTTGTGGCGCGCTCCTGAAAAGAAGCGTAAACGATCGAGCGGTAAGGGTCGCTCTCAGACCCGAGGTCGAAACCATTACGGATCAAATGATGGATCGTCACATCGACGGCCCGCATGTCGAGCCGTCCAGAGAGATAAAGATAGGTACGAAGGACATCTCCGTGACGGTTCTCTTCCGCCGTCCATCCCCGCATCCATTGTCCCCAAGGCCTATCGCTGACGCCGGTGGGGTCCGTCAGGCCACGCGTACGATTGAGCCAGGTCTCATAGGAAGGTAGCGCCTCTTCCGTCACAAGGTTCCCCGTCAGCACAATGAGCGCCTCATCCGAAAGTGTCGCAGAAGCCGCGCGAAGGGCGTCCAGCTCCTCACGCCAGTTGGCCCCATGCATGTTTGGCAGCACATCGCTGGGTTGCCAGCAACTTTCAACCGGTTTTAAAAGAGGCAGTTCATGCTCGACGGAACTCTCGAGCGCGGAGAGGATCTCTTCTTCGGTAAGCGTCGCGACCATCAAAATCTCCTGTAGGGGAAATATTATACCACCTTCCGTGGGACGGCAGGGCTTAAAGCGTCGCGGCCTCGGCGGCTCGAACAGCGGCCTTGGCAGCAAGGATCTTCTCAGAGGGGGTGCGGCGCAGATCGCGCGTGATACCCACTAAGGAAAGAGCCCATATCATCCACTTGGTGGGATCCCAATGATACCAGTGGATACCATTTCGGTAATCCTGTGGAAAAGCGTGATGAAAATTATGATACCCTTCCCCATTGGTCAGAATGGCTCCTAACCAATTATCCCGCGCGCTCATGCTCCGGTCGTAGGGCTGGGAACCAAAGGTGTGTGCGAATGAGTTTATAAAAAAAGCGGAGTGGCCGGCCATCGTCACTTTGGCCGCCACCGTCCATAAAAGCGCCGAAAGCCAGCTTCCCGTCGCCAGTCCGATCCCAAAAGGGAGCGCAATGCCCGATAGAAAGGCCCACATTTGAAAGTGTTCGTGCTGATGCATCAAGAGGGGGCTCTTTTCAAGGTCTTTTACGTTATTGTAGTTGATCGAGTGCTTATAGAACATGAACCAGCCCATGTGCGCATAAAAAAAACCACGCTTGATATTGTACGGATCCTTGTCTGTGTCCGTGAATTGGTGGTGCCGCCGATGCATGGACGCCCACTTCATGGCCGATTCTTCATACGCTCCGGCACCAAAAAAAAGAAGTAGAAATTCGATCAATCGATTGGACTTGAACGTAGAGTGGGCGAAGAAGCGATGGTAGCCCATCGTGATGGCCATCGAGCTAGCCCCAAAAAAGAATAAAAAAATCCAGACATGCGGCCACTCGACCCCGTACTTCCAGATCACAATCGGAAGACCGATGAAGGTCCCCGCGTTCATTACGGGCATCCACACGATAGCCGCCGTGCGGTTTCTTCGGCTCTGAACATTAAAATTGTCGAACGAGGTAAGAGAATTTGGATCCATGGCCGGATATTATAGCACTTTTTTAGCGTGACGCCACGCATCGATCAGACTGGCCTACTTTTCAAAAACGAGTATGCGTATCATCTGCCGCGATCTTGGTTCATCTCGATAGATAGTATACAAAAAAAGATTTTTGACTGAACGATCACGCCAGATTGAGTCACCCAGGATCACTTCCTCCATCGATCTGCGGTAATACTGTGAAGAGTGCGGAAGCCTCAAGCCGCGCTCCTCCAAAAGATTGAGATACACAAACACTTCTTTTTCTTTTTGCGGAACGCCGTGTGAAGACCACAATCCGGCAAGCAGGTCATTGTCATAATCTTCCGGCTTTTCACGCAAAAGATTAAGAACGATCTTATCGTTGGCGTCCTCCAGCACCCGAAGCTTTTGAGCGAGTTTTTGGTCTATCTCCAATCCCGACAGCTGCTTCTTGAGACGCTCGAGCACGATGTTGTTAGAGGAAAAGGAAAGAAGCGACGAGTCGCGGTCGCGACGCCCGGCACCCGTCAAAAAAACGGCCGCTGCCAGAAGGAGCGTTGGAAGAAACCACTCGCGAGCCTTCATGGGCAACACAATACCATAAAATACGTCACCTAGGCATCGCCAAAAAAAAGCACCCCCAGGCTTGTGACCCAAGGATGCTTTGAATAAAAATGCTGGCGGCGTCCTACTCTCCCGGTGAGTTGCCCCACAAGTACCATCGGCGCTGGAAGGCTTAACGGCCGTATTCGGAATGGGAACGGGTGTAGCCCCTCCTCTATGACCACCAGCAAGATTTTAGAGGATCTCTCCTCAAACTTTTAAAGAACAAAATATTTTTGTTCTAAGACAACTTCATAGGTTAGACGAGTATATTGAACTACTAATTTTGTAGGTCAAGCCTCACGGGCAATTAGTACCGGTTAGCTAAAGACATTGCTGTCATTACACATCCGGCCTATCAACCAGGTGATCTTCCTGGGCCCTACAGGGGGATTATTCCCCGGGGAAATCTTATCTCAAGGGGGGCTTGGCACTTAGATGCTTTCAGTGCTTATCCTTTCCGAACATAGCTACGCGGCTCCCGCACTTGGCAGCACGGCCGCAACACCAGCGGTTCGTAATTCTCGGTCCTCTCGTACTAGAGAATGATCCTTTCAAATTTCCTGCGCCCGCAGCAGATAGAGACCGAACTGTCTCACGACGTTCTGAACCAAGCTCACGTACCACTTTAACCGGCGAACAGACGGACCCTTGGGAGCTTCTCCACCCCCAGGATGTGATGAGCCGACATCGAGGTGCCAAACCGGGTCGTCGATATGAACTCTTGGACCCGATAAGCCTGTTATCCCCGGAG
>JANNFA010000210.1:0-2007 GCA_031379345.1 Candidatus Omnitrophota bacterium
GGCTTTGTTCAACCCTTTGTACTTGGGGGCGCTGCCATGCGTCGCCTCAAAGAGTGCGATACCTTCTCCGTGGTTGGCGCCCGAAGCGATGCCCAGGCCGCCGATGAGGCCCGCGCAAAGGTCGGAGATAATATCCCCGTATAAATTTGGGAGCACAAGCACATCATATTCTTCGGGGCGCTGGACCAACTGCATGCACATGTTGTCCACGATCCGGTCCTCGAACGCGACGCGGCCCTCATAGCTCTTTGCCACTTCTTTGGCGACACGCAAAAAAAGACCGTCTGAACATTTCATGATGTTCGCCTTATGCACGGCGGTCACTTTCTTACGGCCATTTTTCAGTGCCGTCTCAAAAGCGAAGCGGACGATGCGCTCACTCCCGAAACGCGAGATCGGCTTGATACTGATGGCCGGATCCGGGTGCATTTTGGCCTTCGGGTTGAGTTTTAGGATGACCTGCACGAGCGACTTGGCCTCGGGAGAACCCGCCTCGAATTCGATGCCGGCATACAGGTCTTCGGTATTTTCGCGGACAATCGTGATATCGACCTTGTCCATCGGCCCGCGGATACCGGGATAAAGTTTACAGGGACGCAGGCAGGCATAAAGATCTAATTCCTTGCGAAGCGCCACATTTACTGAGCGAAAACCTGAGCCTATCGGCGTTGTGATTGGACCCTTGATGGCAACCTTGTTGCGCCGAATTGATTCCAACACATTGTCAGGCAGAGGGGTCCCCGCCTTCTCCATGATGTCACTCCCCGCATGGACGATCTCCCAATCCACCGCGACGCCGGAGGCCTCTACACAACGCTGGGTAGCCAAAGAAACTTCCGGGCCGATACCGTCGCCCGGAATCAGGGTGATTTTGTGTTTCATGTTATTTTGAATTTCCTTTCGACCAATCAATGACCCGTTGAATGCCTTCTTCGATGTCTTTTTCGCCCGTTGCGAAACTGAAACGGACGTGCCCGTCCGAACCAAAACTCTTACCCGGGATCACAGCCGTATGCCTTTTTTCCAGAAGTTCCTCGCAGAGCGCCTCGGACGTCATGCCAGTGCCAGAAATATCGCAGAAAGCATAGAAAGCACCCTGCGGCGTGAAAGGCTCGAAACCTTTGGCCTGCATTAGAAGACTCTTCATAAGCTGTGCCCTCTTCTCAAACATGGCGCGCACGTCTTCGCGATAGCTCAAAGGAAGCTTAAGCGCGGCCACGGCCATCTTCTGACTAATGGAGGTCGGATTTGAAGTAGAATGATCCTGCAGAATGCCGATCTTCCTCACCACCTCCACATCCCCCGCAAGATAACCGATGCGAAGGCCGGTCATCGAATAACTTTTCGATGTTCCATTCACGACAAAGGTGCGTTTCTTGATCTCTTCGTTGAAAGAAGCGATCGAAACATGCTTTTGTCCGGCATAAAGATAATATTCATAGATCTCATCGCTCACGCAGAGCAAATTCTTCTCGACGATGGCATCCGCAAGCGCGCGAAGTTCTGTTTCCGGAAGAACGGCACCGGTCGGGTTAGAAGGGCTGTTCAAAACGACCAGCTTGGTTTTCGATGTAATGGCTTTTTTCAGCGCGTCCGCCGAAAGTTTGAAGCCTTCGGATTGTTTGGTCTCGATAAAAACGGGAGTCGCTCCCGCAAGATAAGCCATCTCCGGATAGCTCACCCAATAAGGCGACGGAATGATCACTTCGTCCCCGGGCCCCAAAAGGACCTGGAAAAGATTATAAAGCGAGTGTTTGGCCCCGCAGGAAATCACGACCTGCTCGGGCTTATAATCGAGCCCATTATCGGCTTTGAATTTCTTAGCGACTTCCTCGCGAAGCTCAGGCGTTCCGGACGTAGGGGTGTATTTGGTGAAGCCATCCTTCAGGGCTTTGACCGCCGCTTCCTTGACCGTATCGGGGGTGTCAAAATCCGGTTCCCCGGCGCCGAAACTGATGACAGGAAGCCCTTTAGCCTTCATTTCTTTGGCCTTGGCCGTCAGCTTCA
>JANNFA010000255.1:0-7750 GCA_031379345.1 Candidatus Omnitrophota bacterium
ATCATGACCGTGTCTACACCCAACTCTCTGGCGGCGTTCGAGATAAGTTTTCCTGCGCTTTCGCCCATCTGCCAAACAGGGATGGCGTTGATGCCCTTCTTTTCCATTTCATGGATGGCCTGCCCCAAAAGTTCCAGTGATTCCTTGGATGGCTCTGCTTCCATGAGGTCAGATGAGACGGGCGCCTCTTCGACGTAACTGATGTACACAGAGCTCTCGCCCATCGCCTTCACGCGCAAGGCCGCTTCATTCAGCAAATGATGGTTCAGATTGCGGATAGCCACCAACGAGGAACTCCGGTATAAAGCGGTGATTTCCTTCGCTTCCGCGACCGTCAACACCTCGAGACTTGGAACCAACATCTCGACACGTACCGGAGCCAGCTTCTTGGCGGCGAACCGCAGCACGAGACCGATAGAAACAATGGATAGAGCAAATATAAGCGCGTGGTGCTTCTGATAGGCAATCGTAAGCTCGATAAAAAATAAAATCACGGAGCCGGTCATCAGAAGCGCTCTTTCACGCTTCTTGAGCGGGATACCAAAATTCGTCGCGGAGGCCCCTAAGTTCAACGTGATCGCGCCGATGACACCGATGGCATAAAGCGCCGCAAGATTCACCAGGTCATGCTCAAAGACCAGCACCAGACAAGGAACGGCGGTCGCAACGATGAGCGCCAACCAAGGCATGCCAAAGCGATTTAAGTTAGAGAAGGACTCGGGCATCTCCTTGTCCTTCGCCATCAAAAACAGGATACCCACAAAAGAGGTGACCGACGTGTTGACAGCGGATAGGAGGAGGAAGCCGAATACAATGGAGATGAGATGACCAAACCAGATGCCGACATAGTGGTCACCAAGCACACGGAGCATGTCTTCGGCGTGGCCCGTCAAGCCCGGCACCGCATTCATCGCCAGCCCAAGGAGGAATGTGATGACCGAAACTTCGATCAAAACCGGCCACACGGCTTTTTTAGAGGTCTTTTCGACAGGCTCCACCATGATGCCCGTCATATTGGCGACCGCTTCCACTCCCGAGAGGGCCAACACAATACCCACAAAAACAGCCCAATTCGAGAACCAGCTGCCATGGGGCATCTCCAACTTCACATGGGGCAATGATGGAACAGTGAAAATAAACAGGACGATGACCGAGGCGGAAGCCACGATGCCTATCACTTTTGCCACTTCACCGCTACGGGAGGGACCTACTAAATTGATAATACCAATGAGGACGATCGCGCCGATAGCCCACAATTCCGGATTGGCAAAATGAAAGTAGTGAAAAGCATCCAAAGCGCTTAAGGAGGCGGTGATGACATAGTCCGCAATGAGAAGCAATGCGCCCAGGACGGCCAGTGATTTGGAACGGCTCCTGACTGAAGAATAAACACCGCCCCCATCCGGCGAAATGCGGCAAATGACCATGTAGCAGATGCCGATCATGGCCGTCAAAAGGGACATGAGCCCTAGGAAGAACCACGAGGCATGCCCGGCCAGAGCAAAAGCGATACCCAGCACATAAGCCTTGCTCGTGCCCCAATCCCCATAGAGAAGCGCCGCGGCCTGGTGCCACTTGAGCTCGCGCGGTCTATCGACTTTTTTTAGCATAGGGTAAGGTTCAAGGTATGTTTAAGGTACAAGGTTCGGGATTATACGCCTCGGGGGCTAAATGTCAAATGACCAGCCTACTTAGCCACCACTCGGTCTTTTCCGGCGGTTTTGGCCTTGTAAAGCGCCTGGTCTATCTTGTCGATGAAGTCGGCTTTGTCGACATCGGTCAGGTCGGGAAAGTAGTGCACCCCGATACTGCAGGTGACCTTGAATGTCTTCTTTTTGAAGATAAAGGGGTGCTCATGCATCGCTTTTTTGATGCGTTCGGCCACGATCTGGGCCGTGTCTGCCGTGGCCTCCGGAAGCAGGATCATGAACTCGTCTCCCCCGTACCGGCCCAGCACATCGATGGTCCGGATACAGTGCCCAAACACCTGGGTGACCTCCTTCAGGACATGGTCCCCCATCAGATGCCCGTGCCTGTCGTTGAACTTCTTAAAATCATCCACGTCGATCATAATACCGGCAAAAGTGTGTTTGTAGCGCCGTGCACGCTCAAGTTCCTTGTCCAACTCCATCAGGATGTGCCGGCGGTTGTACTGGCCAGTCAACTCGTCCACGAACGACTGCTCGCGCAGCGAGCTGTTATTGCCTTCCATCGTTTTTTTCTGTTCATTGAATTTATCGACCATGAAGCCAAGGAGGAAACCAAAACCCATGAAAACAACGGGGATAAAAAGCGCGAGGTATTCGAAGGCGTCGAAGTCCCAGATGGATCCGAGATAGACGCAAACTAGCGGCACGGCCAGACCCAGCACCATGCCGGCAAGCGCCAGCGAATATCGAAATTGCTGCCAGTTCACGAGTTTATTGTATCACGTTTGGAAATGGTGCCGAAGGAGGGAGTCGAACCCTCAACCTCGTAAGAGGATCGGTTTTTGAGACCGACGCGTATGCCAGTTCCGCCACTTCGGCTAGATTCGGGAGAGAAAATTGGTGGACCTGAGCGGTCTCGAACCGCTGGCCTCCTCAATGCCATTGAGGCGCTCTACCAACTGAGCTACAGGCCCGAATGAAGACCAGATTCTAACATATTTAATGTGCGCCGAGAAATACCTGTGCCAAACCCACGGCCGCCGCACCAAACACGGCCGACAGGATGGTATAACGGGGATGGTGCTTCACCACCTCGCTTAAAAGCGCGTGCATCACGATAAACAAGAAGCCTCCGCCGACGTGACCCAGCACGAATCCCACCCATCCGGCATGTTCCGAGAATTTTATCAGCAAACCCGCCGCGCCGCCGCCAAGTGTGGTCGTCGCTTCCACCGCGAAGCTGACAAAAAAGGAGACCGTTCGGCTTAAGCCCGATTCGCGCGCGATAAGCGACAGAGCCATGCCCTCCGGGAACTTATGAAAAGCGACCGCCAGGACGATAAGAAAACCCGTCGAAGCCCCCGTCAGCGCTCCTCCATAGATCGCCAGCCCATCCATAAAACTGTGCACGGAAAGCGCCACGATCATCGCCACGGTCAAGGCACGGAATTCGATTTCAGTGTGTGTGGCTGAGCAGGCCGGGCAGACATGGCAAACAAAACGCGTAAGAAGGGCGAACAAAATATAACCGGAGGCAAAACTGACCAAACCTTTCCAGGCTCCCACCATGTGGATCGTTTCGGGCAGGATATCAAACAGGGTCACCGCCAGCAAAGCACCGGCGGCAAAGGAAATTAAAAGACAGAGACCGAGATGGCTTATTTTTTTCGAGGAGACAGCGACAAGAGCGCCAAGCGACGCTGAACACACAGCGACCAACAGACGCAGCGCGACAATTTGTCCTGCGTCAAGAGAAGGCACGATTGGCTAAAGGTTGATTAGGCTTTTTTACGTTTTTTAACGATAGCTTCGGCGCGGGACCAATCTTCCTGGTCAAAACCGTGCGCGAAACCGCGTTCGACAAAGAACTGGTAGGCCAACTGCTGGATTTCAGCCGTCGTATCGCTGATCCGGTCTGCAGTGGTTGCCTTGCGCGCGATACCGTTCTTTGACTGACTTACAGTCGCAATCTTTACCATGGCTACTTCCTCCGAGGGATTCATTCTCACAAATGCGATTTTAAAAAGCAAGCGCTTTTCGGTACCCATCTTCCACACGCAGGGCCAGAGCGGCTAATTCCTTCTCGGACCAGTTGATTTCAACGGTTTTATCCCCAACCATGAAGTATAGAAGTGTTTTTTTAGGGATTTCTCCGTAAAGCTTCCAAAAAGCCAGGGCATACAGACCCAATTGAGGGGCGTAGGCTTCGACGGCCGCCTTTTCATCCGAGGGGCCGTTCAGCCGGTTGGTCTTATAATCCACAATGACCCAACCCTTTGCATCCCGATAGATAAGATCCATCTGGCCTTTGAGCATCCCATGACGGGTCTTGTAGATGAATGGGAGCTCGGGATAACATTTGGACGCCTTTTTCACGGCCAAGCCCGTCGGCCCTTTCCAAAAATTCCTAAATCCTTCTTCCGCTTCCTTCTTTTCTTCGGCCGTCAGATCCTCTGTCAAGGATGCGAGGCGGTCGACATCCAATTTTCCCCGCGGTGAATGGCGCACCGACAATTCCATCAAGAAATGAAAAAGCGTCCCGAATTCGTTACGTGGTGTACTTCCATCCGCATCTTCGGGCGTTGCTTCCGGCTCCTCTTTCCAGGCCTCGGAATCCGGGGACATGAACGACGCCAAGCGCGACACGCTCATGTCTTCCAGCGACTCATACTCTTTTTCGACATCGGACAACCGCAGTCGGATCTCCTCCATGAGCATCGGGTCTGCTTTTTGCGGTGGCGCAATGAGTCGCGGGGCTTCCGCGGTTGTTTTAGGACGGACAGACACGATAGGAACGGAATAAAACGGCATCATCGGCTCTTCTATCCCGACGCCGGATAGGATCAAATGTTCCTTCGCGCGCGTCATCGCCACATAGAGAAGCCGGTCGTCTTCCTCTTCTTCCTTCCGCTTCTCCTCAGAGGCGATGACTGAATAGGATGCGTCGTCGCAAAACTCGTAATCGGCGGGGTCTTTGAGCCTCGCGCCCAGCCCGAAAGAAGGCGAGCAAAGAAAAGCGGGTTTTCGGGTGTTGCCGTCTTCCGCACCCAGGTCCGCCAACACCACGATGGGGAACTCAAGCCCCTTGGCCGCATGCACGGTGAGGATGCGAAGCACGTCCTCCTCCTCGCCCAGCACTCTCGCCTCGGCCTCCGTCTCGGAGGAATCCGACACGCTCTTAAGATAGCGGATAAAATCCGAGATACTGCGTATATTGCGGTCCTCGACGGCCGAGGCCATCTCGATCAATTTCCACACATTGGCCGAGGCCTGCCGCCCGTCGGAGCGCGTGAGAAGTTTCGCTTCGTATGCGGTCTCGTCGACGACGGCGTGAAGCAGTTCGGAGACACGCAGGCGGTCCTTTTGGCCGCGCAGTCTTTGGTGCAATCCTAAAAATGTTTTAATCTTCCCGCGGTCCGCCTCCGAAAGTTCTGCCACTTCCTCATGAAAGTTGAAACCTTTTTTAGCCAGCCAAAAAAGCGCGTCGTCCGAGAGCTGGACGAGGGGTGAACGCAGCACCGCCGCGGTCGCGAGATTCTCCGACGGATCCTCCAGGATGCGAAGAAAATGAACGAGGTCCGCGACCTCTATCTGTTCATAGAAGCCACGGCCCTTGTTCACAAAGTAAGGGATGCCGAACGCTTCGAGTTCTTTTTCATAAAGACGCGAGGCCGTGGTCTTTCGCATGAGAATGGCAAAATCTCTCCAACGCGCCGGACGCACTTCGCCTCCTTCTTCCACCTCGAAACCGGAGTCCACCATCTTGCGGATGCGCGCGGCGATGGTACGCGCTTCGATGACACGCAGAGGATCGAGACGTCTATCCTCCTTAGGCACGCCAATCCACTCCAGGCAATGTTCTTTTTTTAGTTTGAAAGAACGCTTGGGAACAAGGGGCGCATATTTTTCGCCGAAACGTTCCACGAAGACGCGGTTCACAAAATCGAGGAGTTCGGGACGAGAACGGTAATTCTCGCGCAGTTCGCAGGAACGCACCCGTTCCAGGGCTCCCAAAAATATTTCCGGATGCGCATGGCGGAAGCGGTAGATGGACTGGCGCACATCGCCGACCATGAATAGATTGTCCGGCCTCTTGAGAAGACCGATAATGCGGTCTTGGAGAATGCTCGTGTCCTGATATTCATCGACAAAAACATGGGCGAAGCGTTCTTGGGTACGGCGTTTGAGCGCCTTGAGTTGAGGCGTCGTCCCTGAAAGCGCGCGATACGTGAAATAAAGAAGGTCGTCAAAATCGTGGGTGCCCAGGCGTCTTTTTTCCTTCTCATAGGCCTCGGCGAAACGCCGGATAAGGCGTCGCCATTCCTGTTTCACGGGAACGGCCAACGTCTGCACGTACAAAGCGGCGAGAGCGTCCGCGAGATCCTTGAACTCTCCCACACGCTCTTTGGTCTTAGGACTTCTCTTAGTGAGCCCCGCGACAGCTCCCAACAGGCCGCGCCGTCTCTCCCACCCCCTGAGTTTGCCGTCCAAAACTTCTAACAGGCGCCCCAAAGCACCGCGCAGTTTCTCTTCGTGCTCATTTTGAACGGCGGGGCCCGCCAGTTCTTTTTTACAACGCGCTTTCAAAACCGCTTCCGACTCCGCGTAAAGGACCGCCGCATCGTCGATGCGCAGGAGGTCTTCGCCTCCGGCGTACGAGCGTTGTTTGTCGTAAAAACTTTTTAAGGCCTCGCGCACGGCCTCTTCACCCGCATCGGCCAAAAGATCCATACAAAGTCCGCTCGAGGCCTCTTCTTCGAAGAGGCGGTCCATCACCTCTTCCATGAGTACTTCTTGCTCGCCCCTACCAAGCTGGGTAAAAAGAGGGTCGACGCCGCATTCGACCGGATTTTCTTTGAGGAAGCGGCTGCAAAAACTATGGATCGTGCCTATCCACGCCCCATCCAGGCGCCTCGCTACCTCGTACAGGCCGCGTTCGCCGCAGCGCATCCGGAGGCGTTCTTTCATGACATTGGCCGCCTTATCGGTAAAGGTCACGGCCAGAATCTCCTCGGGCCACGCGCCTTTTTTGACGATGGCTTCAAGATAGCGTTCCACCAGCACCGTGGTCTTTCCCGAACCGGCGCCCGCGGACACGCCCAGCTCTGCGCCGAAACTTTTCACGACCGCGGCCTGTTCCTTGGAAAGCGCGAAGACCTTAGCCATGTTTATCCACCTCGGAATAGATGAGTTTCCACGGCTCGAAACGGCAGACCGGAGAAAAATGGCAGTATTGGCACGATTTGGATTTGACGGCGATGTCGCCGGAGCGTATCCGGCGCGCCGCGTCGAGCACGCGCGTTTCGGTGGCCTCGAGCAGGCCCTTCAACTCTTCCGACTTCAATGCGGCCTTGGTGCCGGTCTTGAGAAAGCGAAGCTCTCCGCCCGCGGGTTCCAGCCCCAGCAGGTCCCTGACCGCCATCAAATACAGGGGCAGCTGCACCTCGAGGCCATCGTCCACTTTTTTCTTCAGAGGACGTTCGCTGAGCTTGTAGTCGATGACCAGCGCGCTGCCTCCGTCCGGCGAAACGTCGACGCGGTCGATGAAGCCGTTCACGAGCACGCTCCCCTTGCCAAGTTTGAGGGAAGAAAGTTTCGCGGGCGTCCCGTCGCGTTTCTTTCCGAAGGCGAGTTCGAAATGCGCCGGCGTGAAGCCGTTTCCGGAGGCCTCTTTTTCCGAACGCAGAAATATTTCGAGCGTGCGGCGCGCTTGCTCCAGGAGATAGGTGCGGCGATAGAGAGGCTCTAGGGCAAGCGGGCTTTTTTCGAACTCATTTTCCAGGCACTTCAGCGCCTGCATCGGGTTTCGCCGATTCGCGTAGAAATCCTCAAGCACCGCATGGAGTAGGGTTCCCATCTCCATTTTGAGCCTGTCCTCGAAGGGAGGACGGAGCTTGAGGGACTGCTCGGCGAAATAACGGAAAGCGCAGGTCAGGAACGTTTCCAGACGGGAGGCGCTGAAAATCTTGGCTTCCTCGGCGATCTTTTGAATGATGCGCCCGTCCGTCAGCGCCTCCCGTCTGGAAACGTTCCTGACCTGCGCTTTCCGTTATTTCGCCGAGCAGTCCCTCAAGCTCCGTCCTCCCTTCGAGGACAGGCTC
>JANNFA010000268.1:0-1567 GCA_031379345.1 Candidatus Omnitrophota bacterium
CTTCTTCGTCACCGCGTCTTTTTTTTCGTCTTTAAGCTCTCTCATCGATCTCCCACCTTTTCATCCAGCGGACACTTTCATAGAACGACGACAAAATCGCGTAGAAAAAACCCTCCCGGCCATCGCGAAACCCCTGTTTTAACACGTAGATTGAAAAAAATCTCCAAAAAGGCCTTAGCAAAAAACGGCCTGCGGGCGCTTTGCTTTTTTTTCTGATATCCCGCCTTGCTTCCAGGTCAGTATAAAGCTGAAGTTTTTCAAGGTGCTCATGGACGGTTTGAAACGACCGATGCGTGAGGACTGCATTCAGTTTCCCCGTCTTTCCGTCGACGCTCAGAGTCTCATGAACGAGACCCTGAAAGACAGCCTTTCCGCGGCGGAAAAGCCGCAGGGGCGCATCGCCCTGCAGGCCGCTGGCGATGAAATCGCGCCCAAAAAGATTCGTCCGGCGGCGGACCGCATAAGCTGCGGCGGCATCGGGAACGGCGATCACGCGGAGAATCTCGTCTCTCAGCTCCGGCGACACGCGCTCGTCCGCGTCGATGACAAACACCCAGTCCTGCGTCGCGTGACTGACGGCAAAATTCTTCTGGGAAGCAAAATCGTCGAAGGGCCGCGACAGGAGTTTCGTGGCTATTGGTTTCGCCAGAGTGAGGCTCGCGTCCCGGCTTCCGGAGTCCACAACGACGGTCTCATCCGCGAAACGCACGCTTTCCAGACAGGCGCGGATATTCCTTTCCTCGTCCTTCATGATGATGACCGCGGACAGCCCCATCAGATGGTCTCCGAGATGGCAAAGACCTGTCGGTCCGAAAGATGCGGCATCGGCCGGCGGAAGCGCCGGAGGAGCGCGCGTGGCAGTCTCGCTAACGCCCAGAACAACCCCCACAGAAATTCCGTCCTTCCGCGTAAAAGAAAGAAGACGGGACGCACGGGCAGCCAGAGCAGGTACTGCCACAGCAGCCCCGCAGAAACGTTTTTCCAGATGAACAGGTGAGTGTTCCGCTGATTGATCGCCCTCAAGCGTGTGCGGCCGAAATGCGCGCTGAACGTCGCCTGGCCTTTGTGGTACATGCGGCTCCGGGGCTCGTAATAACAGCGCCACCCCCTCTTCCAGGCACGGAAGCAGATGTCACTGTCCTCCATGGTGCCGGGTAAATATAGATCATCGAACCCTCCTAATTCCAAAAAACGCGCGCGGTGATACGCGCCGAAACCGGACTGCATCGTGACGCCGGGACGGTCGATCTTGGATTCGTATCCCGGGAAACGCGTCTCGGCCCCGAAGAAGCCGCGGCGAAAATACATCTTGGCTAGACTGCCCTCGTACCGCTTGCCGTCGAAAGTGAAAGTCCTTGGGGCCGCTAAAAAAGCGTCGGGTCGTTCTTCGAAGATGCGCACGAGCGGCGCGATGAAGTCCTCTTTGGCCTTGAGATCGTTGTTAAGCAGAAAAATGACATCGGCGCTTGAATCGCGTGCCGCCTCGTTAAACGCGCAAAGCACCGTATTCTTGGGCGTCACGCGCACGCGTACATCCGGAAATTCTTTTTTGAGGAACTCCAGGCTG
>JANNFA010000196.1:0-1729 GCA_031379345.1 Candidatus Omnitrophota bacterium
GGGATTAAACGGCGGTGGGCTGTTTAGAAATAATAACGACGTTCCAACACCATAATTTCAGGAACGGGAAGACGTACAGCAATCCATTGTCTATTTTTTCCAAAAATGAATACGGGCGCTCCCATCGATCGGCTTCGTCCACCACCGCCTTCCAATAGCGTTCCTTCCCGGGGCTCCTTCGCTGGACCAGAGCCATATAAATAAAAATGAACAGCGTCGTCAACCAGAACCAGCGCGTCTTCACGTCGCTGAAATGTTTTTTGAAGATCTTCAGGTCCTTCAGTGTCAAAGGATGCTCATCGACCGTGCGGACATCCATGGCCATCTTTCGATAAATATTGATCGCCGGATTATACGCGACCGGGTCCCAGCTAACGAGAACACCTTCCGGCTTCAGGTGTTTTTTTAGCGCGGTCAGCGCCGCTTCTATATCCACGTGATGGAAGATATTTCCTGCATAGATGACATCAAAAAGCTCGTCTTTGGGCAGCGTCAATGCTTCTAAGGCGGTTTTATGGGTACGAATGGCGACTCCGTAACGCTTGCCAAGATCGGCGGTGCATTTCAACATACTTTCGGAAATATCAACCGCTGTTACTTGCGCTCCTTGGAGGGCAAAATAAACGGACGCTTCCCCGAGGCCGGAGCCCACGTCCAAAAGCTTTTTGCCTTTTAAATCAGAAAGACAGGACCGGATATACCGCATCTCCGGAGACGTGCAGGCCTCGCCTATCTTTATGACATCGATCTTCGAGATGTCCGTCTCTTCAGCCCATTGGTCATGAAAAACTTCTTCTTTGACGAATCTCGAGGGAGCTGCTGAGGTCTGACCAAATCCGGCCTGGGCAGTCACTTGTGCCGCGAGGGCATTAAAAAACTGCCGGTTCGTTTCTTGAACAGGGTCCTCGCCGACCTCTCCGCCGGCATTTTGCCCTCGTTGGTAAAACCGCGCATCTTGGAGGGAAAAACGAGCTTCTCCGGGCTTAGGGTTGTTCCAATGAACGCGGATACCGCCCGTGGGTATGGAAGGGTCGTCTTCGACCTTCAGGGACTGGATGAAGGCGGGCCATTCCTTCCCCGCCCCGGCACGATGGCCATGCACCGCCGTTAAGAACTGATGAACGGCGCTCTCAAAGCGTATCTTTTTGGGCATAGCTTAAATTTTTTGTGTCCAGGTCGTGGCGATTGTGTTTTTTTGCGATCTCAAGGATCTGCTCATAACTCAGCGGCCAAGGATTCTTCCTTTTTTGAAGGAAGAATGTTTTGGCCCGCTGAAAGGTGGCCCCCATGAATCGGCTTGAAATGGTTATCTCCGGGAAACAGCCGTACATACAGCCTTCGACGCAGCTTTTAGCGACCTTATGAACGTCTTTGCGAAACTTCTCGTCATGATAGGTTTTTACAAAGTCGGGGGCGTATACGGGAACGGAATAAGGCATCCGATAATCGCAGCAGGGGGCAAAATGCCCATTGGGCAGCAATGTAAAATAAAGTCCCGGAGTGTCGCAGACCCCGCCGTTCTTGTTGCGCCATGTGGAAGAACCGTCGCGCACAAAACGCTTCACATCGTCAAAGAACTGGTCGCTGTCATACACCAGATAACCCTCGTCCCTCATTTTTCGAACACGCTCGACCAGCGCGTCGACCTCGCTATACTCGTGCTCCTTGAACTTCAAGCTTTGATCCATGGTCCTAAAACCCAAAGGGATCGAATGATCGGTGACGTGGA
>JANNFA010000035.1:0-3083 GCA_031379345.1 Candidatus Omnitrophota bacterium
TGACCGAGATCTGGAGACGGCCGAAATGGAAATTCGAGTCGCGCTTACCGTGCATTTGGTCTTTACCACGCATCACACAAAAGACGCATCCACAGTCATCACGCGTCTGGTCGATATCGGCATCCAGCCCTATCTTGTCGCTTCCTCCGTGGAAGCGTTCATCGCGCAGCGCCTGATACGCGTTCTCTGCAAAGAGTGCAAAGAAGAGGACAAGGACTTTCCGGCTGAGATGAAACAACGCATCGCCAAAGAAATGAGCGTGAGTCCCACCTCATTTAAGATCATGCACGGAAAAGGGTGCAATCAGTGCAATTTTACAGGTTTTTGGGGGCGTATCGCAATCTATGAGCTTCTGCTTTTGACCGAGAAAGTAAAACAACTCATCATGAAACGCGTGCCGGCCGGGGATGTGAAGCGCGAAGCCGTTTCGCATGGAATGCGTACGCTGAGACAAGACGGCTGGCAGAAAGTGTTGGATGGTTTAACGACGCCGGGTGAGGTCATCGACTCGACTCCGCTGGACGAGGAGGGCGGCGATGCCGATGATCAGGATGCGTTTATCACGGCCGTGAAGTTGCAGGAAGTGTTGAGCAAGGTCCCGACCTATGTTCCGACCGAGCGCACGCAAGAGCGGCGGCTTTTTCAAAGACTGACCGCCAATGTCACCGTTCATTACCGCCTCGTGAAGAACGCGCGGCTACCCGAACAACTAGCCGAAGACGGAGCGTTTGAATCGAACACGCAGACAAAGGATATCAGCGCGGGCGGTCTAGCTTTTTTTCTTAAAGAGGGCATCGCGGCGGGTTCTATCCTTGAGCTCAAGATCGATCTTCCGGGCACCGACGGCGTTCGCTGTCTCGCGAAGGTGGTCCGTTATCAGTCTATCCCGGACTCTCCTTATTATGAGACCGCCGTTTGTTTTCTTGACCTATCTGGACGCGACCGTCAGCTTTTGGACAAATTTGTGGAGAAGGAGAAGAAGGGATAGCGTATGCCCGAGTATGTTTACAGGGCGAAGAAGGGGGCCACCGAGATAATTGAGGGAAGCCTCCAGGCCGCTTCTGTCGACGATGCTGTCGACAAGCTTGACCAGATGGGTCTTTTGGCCATCCGCCTTGAAGAGGTAAAGCCAAACTCTAAAGAGGCTCGCCAGGTAGAGCGGGCTAAAGAAGAAAGCCGCGAGGATTTCGGTCGGAAGCCAGAGCGCGCGCTCAAGCACCCTGCCGCCAAGATCGTTCTTTTTGCGCGCGTGAAATCCAGCGAAATCACTCTTTTTGGAAGACAACTTTCGAGTCTCATCAAGTCCGGCGTGCCCATTCTGCGGGCCCTCTGGATTATCCAGGAGCAGACTCAGAATCCGCCGATGCAGAAATTCCTTATACGGGCGCAAGCTGAGATCAACAATGGCCGCACGCTTTCGGCGGTACTCGCCGAATATCCAAAGTATTTTTCGCCGCTTTATGTCGCGATGGTACGGATGGGGGAAGACAGCGGCAATCTACAGGAAGCCATGCTCCGCATTTCGGACTACCGGCAGCGCCAGGAGGAAATTTATTCCCGTGTGCGCACCGCGATGGCTTATCCCATCCTGATGGGAATGACCGGCATTGGGACTATTGTCTTCATGTTGACCTTCGTCATTCCGAAATTAACCAAGCTTTTTACGTCACTTGGCACGAACCTGCCCGTTCCGACGCGCATTCTCATGGGGATCAGCGCGGTGTTCCAAAAACCCGTGCTCTGGGTCTCTCTGGGGGTCCTTTTATTGTTTATCGTGTCGCTCTCGCGTTTGCAGGCCGAGCGGATGCGCAATGTATGGAGTGTCCTGAGTCTGCGGCTTCCTGTCGTCAAAGGATTCGTGGTGAAATCGGAGCTAGCACGATTTTCCCGTACATTCGAACTACTCATCAAGAGCGGCCTTCCTATCCTGCGCGCCATTGAGACCTCGATTCCCGTGCTCTCGAACCGGGTTTTCCGGAAAGAATTGGAAAAGGCCCGAGAAGAGTTGACTGGGGGTGGTTCTCTCGGACGGAGTCTGCGCGAGAGCGGGGCTTTTCCGCTTTTTATGACGAACCTGATCCTTGTGTCTGAGGAGTCCGGAAAATTAGATGAGGCAATGCAGGAGATCGCACAATTCTACGAGCATGAGACGGACGAGCAGATCAAGATTATGACCTCGCTCATGGAGCCTTTGATGATCCTTGTGATGGGCGTCATTGTCGGTTTTATCGTGATGGCGATGATGCTGCCGATGTTTGAATTGAACATGATCGTAAAATAAAAACATTTGGAGTGGTAAGTGGTAACCATGAAATACCCCTCGGTGGTAAGTGGTAAGAAGGCATCCTTACCACTAACCCCAATCTCAGTGGCTACCACTAAGTTGTTTTGGCTCCTTACCACCTACCTATTGTTAGCTGTTACCACTTGTCATGCGCAAGAATGGAAAGAAGAAAAGGGCGATCATTTCATCGTTTTCTATTTATCGGAAGCCTCTCAACCAAAAGAAGTTATAAGAAAGGCCGAATTCTATTATAATAGAATCGCTGAGGATCTCGGTTACGCACGCTATTCGAACTTCTGGCAATGGGACAAACGCGTGAAAATATATATCCACCCTTCGAGGGAGGCATTCCAGACCGCGACAGGGCAACCGGCATGGTCACACGGCATGGCGAGCTATTTCGAGAAGAGCATTCATTCGATACAAACGAACGAAAATTTCCTGGATTCGATCCTGCCACATGAGATTGCGCATCTTGTTTTCAGGGATTTTGTGGGATTTAAGGGACGGGTGCCTCTCTGGATGGACGAGGGCGTCGCGCAATGGGAAGAGGACGCCAAGAGAAAGGACGCGCTGGCCGTGATGCCGGATCTTGCGGCGGGAGGCGATGTTTTTACGCTGGAAACCCTAATGACTCTTGATATACGCAGCGAATCAGATGCCCGTAAGGTCGGCCTCTTTTATACGCAGTCGATCTCGCTTGTCGATTTTCTAGTCAGGACGTTCGGGCCGGCCAGTTTCACTGAATTTTGTCGCGGCATACGCGACGGGAAGCCTGTTGTTGCCGCGCTGCGGGCCG
>JANNFA010000118.1:0-1566 GCA_031379345.1 Candidatus Omnitrophota bacterium
ACATGGTGAACCCGCATTCGGGCTCCACCTCTGTGCAGTTTATCTATACCAATGCAGCGACGCAGGGTGCCCGTTGGGCCGGTGTCTACTGGCAGAATCCCCCGAATAACTGGGGAACGCGTCCGGGCGGATATGACCTGACAGGGGCGAAGAAGCTCACGTTCTGGGTGCGCGGTGAAAAGGGTGGCGAGCGGATCGAGGAGTTCAAGATCGGCGGCATCACCGGCGAATACGCGGATTCCGACGTGGCGGGTATTGGGCCTGTTGTTCTCACGACCGAATGGCAGCAGTTCACCATCGACCTCGAAGGCAAGGACCTTTCTTCGATCAGCGGCGGTTTTTGCTGGGCGACCAACCTGGATGTGAATCCGGATGGGGCAACCTTTTATTTGGATGACATAAGGTACGAATAATTGAAAAAAGCATTAGCGATAATCGCGGCGGCGGCCTTTCTGGCTGCCGCCGTGTGGTTTCTGCGTAACGCATCGGATTTGCATGTCGACAAGGTGACTGTGTCCAAGGCCCAGAACGGCTATCAGCTACTTGTGGGCGGCAAACCCTATGTGGTGCGTGGTGCTTGTTACAGCCCTATCCCTGTTGGTAAAGATTATGAATATAATTTCTGGGGCGACAAGGGCAAGCCGTGGATAGCCGATGGCAAGATGATGAAAGAGATGGGTTTGAATACGGTACGCTTCTACCGTGTCGGCAAGAACCCCGATGAGGTCGCACAGGTCGTGAAGGATCTGTATGAAAAAAATGGCATCCGTTCTTTGATGGGCAGTTATCTTGGATTTTGGAACTGGCCTCCACCCAATTATACGGACGCAGAGTTCAGGGAGAAGGTTCGCACGGAAGTCCTCGAGATGGTGCGTTTCCACAAGAACAACCCTGGCATCCTGGCCTGGGTTCTTGGCAACGAAAATAATTACAGCTTCGACCGGGATATCCAGCGCTGGTCCTCCGATGAGATCGATAAACTTCCTCCCGCCGAGCAGAAAAGGGAAAAGGCACGTGTTTATTACACCTATGTGAACGACCTCGCAAAAGAGATCAAGAAGATAGACCCGAGCCATCCAATTGTGATGGGTGTCGGCGAGACGGCAAGCCTCGACGTGGCCGCGGAGGTCGCGCCGGATGTCGATATCATCGGCATGCTGGCTTACCGTGGCCCCGGATTCGGAAATCTTTTCCGCCAGGTCAAAGAAAAATTTGACCGGCCGGTGATCATGATTGAGTTTGGTGCTGACAGCTTCAACGCGGCAACGCGCGAACCCGATGAGACGAATCAAGCCGAGTTTTTGAAACTTCAATGGAAGGACATCGAGCGTAACTTTATCGGCGGTAAAGGAGAAGGCAACACGCTCGGCGGAACGATCTTCGAATGGACCGATGAATGGTGGAAGGGCAATGAGAATATCCCGCACACTTGGTCGGTGCATGATGAAGCGGGACACTGGCAGAATGCCTCCTATCACTTTGATGCCTATGGCGCCGACAAGAACAATATGAATGAGGAGTGGTGGGGTATCGTCTCCATGGATCCCAAGAAAAAAACAAACGGCA
>JANNFA010000144.1:0-7205 GCA_031379345.1 Candidatus Omnitrophota bacterium
AAACGAAAATAGCCGAACGGAAACGCATGTCTTCCCTTTTTTAAATAATCATAAGCGATGACCTCATCCACAGAAGGTTGACCCTCAAAAAGCTCACGCGTGACGGTTCGAGTCATCACAGAAATGGACGCGCCCGGAAAACGCCGGCGCAGAGCCTCGATAGCCGGAAGCGAAAGCATCAGGTCGCCGATACGGTCAAGTCGCACGACAAGAATTCGGAACTCCGGCGTCTTCGCCTTCCCCTCCAGCACCCGAACCGCCTTCGCATAGACTTCAGGGACCTCCAACTCCTTCAAGCACTCCAGTTGATACCGACATTGCGCACGCTCGCAGGGCTGGCAAAAAAGTTTTTTTGAAACAGCGAGGCTGCCCACGCGGCGGGGTCCGTATTTTGCGGGGTCGGAGGGGCCAAAGATCGCGAGCGTAGGCACGTCGAGCGACTCTGCGATGTGGAGGGGAGCGCTGTCGTTCGTGATGACCAAGGAGGCGCGGCGGATAACTTGCGCGAGCGACGAAAAATCCGTGCGGCCCGTCAGATCCAGCGCCTGAAAACCCAAAGCGCCTTGCACCATACCGGCATCTTCCTTGTCGTGCGTGTCGCCCACCAAAACGACCGAACACTTTTGTTCTTGTATTAGACGACGCAGAAGTCCGGCATATTTTTCGGCCGGCCATTTTTTTGTGTCGCTTTTCGAGCCCACCGCCGCCACGACAAACCGACCGGCAGGCAGCTCCGGAAGTGCCTGCTTCGGGGATCCCTCCAAAAAACTTTCGCCTTCAAAAATAGGGGCTATCCCCCGCAACGAGGCAAGGTGCTTCAAACCGCGATGGCCTCGCCGGGAAAGCCTTATCAAATAGGAATTATGCCTCCGGGCGCCGCCCAGTATCCCAAGGAGTGAGTACCGCAGATCGATGAGGAGGTCATAGCGCTCGCGCCTGATCTTCATGAGAAAATCTTTTTTTTGTACCCAGGACATCTTCTTATCGAAAAGGGTCACACGGTTCAAACGTGTGTCGTTCTCGAAAATGATCTTCCCGGACTCGCCTACGATGATATCGAGTTTTGCTTCGGAGTATTTTTTTAAGAGCGATTGGATTACCGGCAACGTCAGGATCACGTCGCCGAGATTTGATAGCGTGACAACGAGTATCTTCATAAAGCCAATAACTCTTCGGCTCTTTCGTAGACTTCTTCCGGCGTCAGAAGTTCCATACAGGCCCGGCCGCTGCAAGCGCGGAAATAGCAGGGCACGTGACAGCCGACATCTTTCCACAACACGCGCATGGGACCTTCGGACACCGGACCCGTTTCGCGGGGTGAGGTGGGCCCGTAAAGCCCCAACGTTCTGGCGCGCTGGCTCACGGCCACATGGATGGGGCCGGAATCATTGGAAAGCACAAGGCTCGCGCGCTTCATCAAAGCCGTCAGTTGCCCAAAAGTCGTGCGTCCACAAAGGGAGATCACATTTCCTCCGGAAAAAGCGTCGACGACTTCCTGTGCAAGATTTTTTTCCCCCTCACTTCCGCAAAGAACGATCTTCCAGTCCTTATTTTTAAGAAAAAGTTTTGTCCACCGGATGAAATAACCTATAGGCCAGCGTTTCAATTCCCAATTTCCCCCTACATGCAGGACGGCATAAGGACGGTCAATAGAAACCCCCTCCAGGGAAAGCAGCCTGACCAGAGAGGATTCCTCCTCCGCCGTGGCCTCTATCTCAGGCCAGCGACCCGCCGAAGGAATGCCGAAACGTTCAAGCAAATACAAAAATAAGTCGATTTTATGCACAGGCGTCTCCGGGAGTGGCACCGCATGCGTCAAAAGCCATCCGCGTCCTCCGCGTGCGAAGCCGAACCGGGAGCGGATCCCCGCAAGCATTGCCAGAAAAGCCTTTGAGCGGGAGCGATGGAAGAAAAAAACCGCGTCAAAACGGCGCTTGCGTAGCGTAAATAGAACGCGCAGCGGCTCAAATAGTGTGACCAGCATGGAACGCTCGTTGTAGACAAGCACCTCGTCCAAATGCGGGTTGTGCGAAAGAACCTCAGAGACGCGGCGCGGAGCCAGGCAAGCAATATAGGCCTGCGGGTAACGGCGGCGGAGTGCGCGGATGGCGGGCGTCGAAAACAACACGTCGCCGATCCAGTTCTGATTCAGGATGAGGATGCGCGAGAGGTTGGCATGGATCATGCTTCTAACGTGCCTCCCTGGGACGGGGTCCGGTAAGCGACACTTTTCTTGCCCGCCCGCGCATAGCCACTCACCTTTGCCCAGAAGAAAAAAAGGTTGCGTGAGGAATCACTTACTTTTATCCGGTGCATCGCGTAAGGAGCGTGGCGGGTCTTGCCATAATTGGTGGTCACAGCACCGGTATAACCCGCGTCTTTCACTGCTTGTTCGATGGCCGGGGTCACGCCTCCGGCTGGGTAACTAAACAATCTCACTTCGTGCCCCAAGACGGTCTCCAATCTTTTTTTTGAATCTACCAATTCGCGGTGAACTTCTTCCGGAGAAAGCTCCGGCAGAAACGCGTGGTTGGCGGTGTGACTGCCGATCGTGATGCCCGCCTCGTCCAGGATCTTCAGATCCTCTTCAGAAAGCCATCCCGACCTCCCAATATTGGATGTGATCATAAAGATCGTGGCCGGAAATTTCATTTTGCGGAGCACCGGGAAAGCGTGGGTGAAATTATCGATCGTTCCGTCATCGAAGGTGATCGCGACGGTCTTCAAAGGAAGTTTCCGGCCGGCCTTCAGATCTTCGAGGAGTTTTTCGAGCGGCACCACATGGTAACGGTGAAGTCTCAAGAATTCCATCTGACGTTCAAAGCTATCAGGCCTTACATAAACGCTGGAAGATTTCACCGGCTCATCGATAAGGTGATACATCAGTACCGGCGCTTCATAGAATGAGCTCTTTGCGAACGCCCCGGCCGCGACGAAAACAGCGGTCGCGAACGCTGCGAGAAACTTCCTCATTCGGAGGCAGCTTCCTGCATCAAGGCCATTGCCGTCCGTTTTTCATTCAATAAGTGAAGCACCGAGTCGAGAACCTCCTGCACACCTATTTTTTTCATGCAGACCAGTCCGACGGGGCAACTGCGCAGATAACAAGGCCCGCACGAGACTTCCTTCTGGAAGACCTGGTAGTGCTCAGGCGGAACGAGATGCCGCTTCGCGTCCGTCGGGCCGAAGAGCGCCACAAGCGGCACCTTGGAACTGGCGGCGATGTGCATCGGCGCCGAATCCGAACTTACGAACACCTGGCAGCGGCGCACCAAGGCGATCAACTCCGGAATGGTCGTCTTCCCCACCGCGTTAACCGGCTTGTTACGGGTCTGACTCATCAGTTCTTCGGCAAGCGGCACTTCCTGCTCCGAGCCGGTGAGGATAACGCGGATGTTCCTGCGTGCCAGTTCATCGCAGAGCCGCGCGAAGTTTTCGACCGGCCACTGTTTGGTCGGCCAACGCAGCGAAGAGCCGGGATTGATACCCACAAGCACCTGACTGGGTGAGACCCATTGTGACTCCAAAAAAGTATTCATTTTTCGGACATCTTCTTTTTCGGTCCAAAGTTCAAGTCGTCTTTCCATCGCATCGACTCCCAGAAGCTGTAAAACTTGGAATTGATGGTCCAAGGGCGCGAGATCCGTCTTGGAAGGCTGGGTACGCCCGCTGAGAAGAAACGACCAGCGGCGATTACCATGCCCCACGCGCACCGTTGCCCCGCTCAAGTAGGCCAGTGTATGGCTGAGGCGGTTGTTCTGCAGATCCACGACCGTGTCGAACCCTTCTTTCGCAAGAAGCCGAGTCATGTTGGCAAGCGAAGACAGGCCGTTTGCTGACCCTTCATAGGAGATCACGTCATTCACGTAAGGACAACCTCTTAGCAACGCGCGTGACTTGCGTCCGACCAGGACCGATATCCAAGCCTCCGGAAATTTCTGGCGGAGGGCACGTAGGGATGGCACCGATAGGATCACGTCACCAATGGCAGAAAGCTTGATGACAAGGATACGGCGGCGAGCGAGCGCTTCATCATACACGCGCAATGTTCGTTCGAACATCTTTTCAAGTGTGAACTCAGTCTCGACTTTTTTACGCATTGCCAGCGCAAGTTTTTTGGCGAAACCTGTGTCCTGCAAAAGGCGCAAAATAGCGTCGGCAAGAATGCGCGGGTCATCGGGCCCCACCAAGAGACCTTCTTTCTCGTGTTCGACCACATCCACAAGACCGCCCATACGCGTCGCGACCACCGGCACTCCGCAGGCCCCCGCTTCGATCACGACCCGCCCGAAAGCTTCTTCGCCGATCGACGGAGCCACCAACACATTCATTTTTGACAATAATTGGGGGATGTCATAACGCGTGCCGAGAAACTCCACAGAATGTTCGAGGCCTAGATTGCGTGTCAACGTCAACAATTCTTCTTTGTACTGGGGTTTCGGCGCATCACCGATGATCTGAATTTTAAGATTCGGGATGACACGCGCAACACGCGCCATCGCCTTGAGAAATAAAGGGTGCCCCTTGATAGGCGTCAGCCGTCCCACCAACCCCACAATGACCGGAGCAGCGCCCTCGACAGACTTAGGGTTCCAGTGGAACTCCTCAAGATTTACGCCGCGAGGAATGAGCCGTATTTTTTCATGCGGCACCCCAAAATCATCCCGCATGCGCTTGCCGATGATATTGCTGCCCACGATCACGAGCTTGCCCCATCCCATCGGCTGGGAAAGCGGGTGCTTCTTGTAAAATCCATGACAGGTCGTGATAAACGGCACCTGCGTACGGCGACTTACCAGCATAGCCACCAACGCAGGTACGCGGCTGCGGGCGTGGATGATATCGACTTTTTCTTTCCGAACGATCTTTACAAGCACTCGCGCGGAATAATAGATAGAGAAGGGGGATTTCTTGTGCACGGGCAAAGTGTAATGCGTCACGCCCGATGCCGTGAGGTCTCCCACCAACGGCCCGCCCGCCGAGACGACCAACGCCTGATGACCATGCCTTAATAAATATTTCGCAAGATCCACCGTGCCGCGCTCCACGCCGCCCGACTTGAGCTCCGGCAAAATTTGAAGCACCTTCATGAGACGACCCTCCTTACCGCCGCGCCAAGCACGGCCTCTTCGCGTGAACGATAGTTTAATGCCGCGGCATCGAAGCCCGCCAGCGCTTTTTCTAGATTCTTTTCAAGGTCCGAGGCATCGCAGGCGACCGTCATCCCCTCTTTTTCCAGACGCCGAAGATAATCCTCATACTTAGGCTTCAGCGCTCTCCCGCGCCAAGGCCTTACCACGAGCGAAGGTCTGCCGGCATTCGCCGTCTCCGCGATCATCGACATCGACTCTGCGGTCACGACCACGGTATCCGAAAGTCCCAAAATACCCGCGACAATGCCGCTGCGGTTCACTTCATTGGCAATAAGCAGCAGCGGACAAATCGAGCGGTCTGTGAATAGACTCTTTAAAAGCTCATCCGCCCATTCGGGCGTACGCCGGGACGTCGTCACCAAAAGTTGTGAGCCGGAGCGCTTCGCATAATCACGCAACGTCGTCATCAATCCCCGAAAAATATCCTTCTCAAAATACAGTGACTGAGTATTGCCGCCGATCAGCACCCCGATACGGCGTCGTCCCGGCTCAAGGCCCAGCTCGGCGGCAAGCGCGCCGCCTTCTAGTTCAAGATCTTCGGCGCTGAGAGACGACAGGGCGCCCTCCGTGCTAAAAAGGCGCGGATGGCCCGCCAGCCCATCATGCTTAGGTGCGATTACCGCGTCGAAATGCGCAAAACGAAAAACCGGTTTCATCACCACGACAGAGCGCGCAAGGTTTTCATTTTTCATCCACAAATTCACATCTACAAGGGACGAGCCGCAGGAGATCACGATGTCTGCATAGGCATGCAAGAGGGTCCGATAGACTTCGGGCGTGAGCGCAAGACGCATGCAGAACCGCCTGAATGGAAGATGTCCGCCAAACAGAAGACTCAAGGCACGCAGGGCTTTCTGCGCCGCCAGACTTCGGAAATGCACCTCGACTAAATTCGAAAAAACGCGTTCGTCGGACGTGTGGTGTAAACGCCTCTCCCGCCGGATCGCTTCCAGCACCGCCAGAGACTGATTCACATGACCGGCCTTGCCGTCAGAAAGGACGAGCACTTGTTTGTCCGGGGAGGATTTCCATCGCCGGTGCGCCCACAGCCACTGCTCGGGGGTCTCGCGTACTTTTGTTTCCAGGGCTTTCGCGAACTGCTGCAAAAGAAAGGCTTCGGCACGGTCTGTTGGCCAATCCGCACCCGGGCGCTCGAGCGGCTTCTCGATCGAAATCAAATGACGGCCATCCGGTGCCCGGTGAATAAAGGCCGGAAGGATGGGAACCCCGGTACGAAGGGAAAACACCGCAGCGCCCGAGGGCGTCGAAGAAAGACGGCCAAAGAAATCTACAAAACACCCCTTGCGGCCGCCGTCTTGGTCGCTCAGAATTCCCACGATCTTCCCGTCCTTGAGCGCCCGAAGGATCTCGCGAAGCGGCATTCCTTTATGAATCACCTGGTTCCCGTTGGAACGACGAAGCTCATTCAAATAGGCATCGGAACGCGGGTGTTTCTGCGCGCGGGCAAGGACCGTCATCGGATAGCCGATGAAACGACCGCCGATATTCAACAGTTCCCAACTTCCAAAGTGGCCCGTCAAAAACAGGATCCCCTTTTTACCGCGCACAAACGGCTCCGCGTTCTGATGGCCGGCCGCGCGGAAATCTTTTTCTGTGATCTCCGGAATGCGCAGGGTATCTACCACGCCCATCGCCAGGTTCTGGATCGAACGTCGTGCGATGCGGCGCAATTCCGAGGGTTTTTTTTCGGATGCGAATGCCATCCGAAGGTTACGATATGCGTCGTCACGGCGTTTCCGTCCCGCCCAATAGATCACCGCCCCGACAGCCCGCGCGAACGCGTAGCAGACGGAAGGCGGTGTCACGCGGACCCAAATTCGCGCGAGCTTGATTAAGTTAAGGATTAAGACATCTTCTAATGAAGTCTTCTTCATCATTCACCTGGAACTGGATCTCGAGCGCCCAGAACGTGAACGCGCTCAATTCTTTATGCGCATTCTTCGACAGCATCGTTTCGAGACGGATATAGTCTTTGTCGGTTGTGACGGCTTCTTTGACGCCCATGTTGACCGCTTTTCGCACGAAAGACAG
>JANNFA010000166.1:0-16197 GCA_031379345.1 Candidatus Omnitrophota bacterium
AAACAATCCTTCATATCCCTAATGTGAATTCAGGGGAATCTACCAAAGATAAACATAATGAGGTCGGGTATATTATTGACGCGATTGGAAGCGTATCTAATCAGGACCCGGAAACGGGCGTGATTCATGTAAAGCGTCAAAGTGATGGAAAAATGCTAAAAATTGCAGATCTTGTTGAAGACAACCCGCGAGACAGAGACCGAATCGTCAACTACCTTCGACAAATGAAGTCACAAGATGATATGGATTTAATTATTGCTCTGGGTATGGCTAAGGAAGGTTTCGACTGGCCTTTCTGTGAGCATGCTCTAACCGTGGGGTATAGAGGTTCTTTAACCGAGATCATTCAGATTATTGGTCGGTGTACCCGCGATAGTAGTAATAAGACGCACGCTCAGTTTACGAATCTGATAGCTCAGCCCGATGCTACCGATAGCCTAGTAAAACTTTCAGTAAACAATATGTTAAAAGCTATTACCGCCTCGTTGCTGATGGAGCAAGTATTGGCGCCTAGTTTTAAGTTTAAAACTAAATTTTCAGATGATGACGAGGCTAAGCCAGGAGAGATAAAAATCAGAGGCTTGAAAGAGCCGAGTTCCAAGCGAGTGAAGGACATTATTGAATCCGACTTAAACGATTTAAAGGCAATAATACTTCAAGATGGGGACATGCTTAAAGCTATGCCCGGGAACGTCGACCCGGAAGTAATAAATAAGGTTCTAATTCCTAAAATCATAAAAATAAAATACCCTGAATTGTCCGAGGAAGAATCAGAAGAAGTTCGCCAGCATGTGGTCGTGGATTCCGTAGTAAAGAACAGTCAGATAAAGGAAACAGGCGACAAGAGGTTTATTCGCATGGCCGGCCAGTTTGTTAATATCGACGACTTGCATATTGATTTGATCGATAAGGTAAATCCCTTCCAAAAGGCTTTTGAAATTTTGTCCAAGTCGGTAACAACCAAAGTGTTGAGAATCATTCAAGAAACCATTGAGGCGACTCGCATTCAAATGTCGTTAGAAGAAGCCTTGATTCTTTGGCCAAAAATAAACGAGTTTGTTAAGAGCTTTAAGAAAGAACCTGCCATACAATCTCCGGATCCCCAGGAAAGACGTTTAGCCGAGGGCATTATTTTTCTGAAAGAGCAAAAGCGAAAAGCCCAAATAAATGGATAAAGCGAAGATACTGAAAGAAATTTTTGAAAATGACCCATTGGGGCTGTTGAGCATCAAAGCAGCCACAACTCCCGCAATGAATGAAGCTGAAAGATTGGCGAATTCCTTCAGAGAAATAAATGATTTTTACGAGAAAAATAATCGTGAACCAGAATTGGGCAACGGCGTAGAAGAGCATATTTTGTATTCGCGACTTAAAAGTATACGTGAGAATAAAAACAAAATACTCGCTCTCTCCTCAGGGGATAAATACGGGTTGCTAAAAATTGAGAAGAAAAAAATCGAATCAATAGATGATGTTTTAGTTGATGATGCTTTAGGAATTTTAAATTCTGATGATGAAGGTATTCATACTCTTAAACACGTTTCCGTAGAGAAAACAATGCCTGATTATATAGCCCGGAGAAAGCCTTGCAAGGACTTCGGTCAATTTGAGGCGCTATTTAAGCAATGTCAAATAGACATTGCTGTGGGAAAGAGAAAATTATTACCCTTTCAGAAAGAGAAGCAAATTGAGAAGGGCTTTTTCTTTGTCCTCCAGGGAGTTTTATTATACATAGCGGAAGTGGGCACGAAAATTAAGGGAAAGAAAAGTACCTATAATGCGCGGTTGCGATGCATTTTTGATAATGGCACCGAGTCAGATATTCTTTTACGCTCACTATCATCAGGGCTTTATAAGGATGGGCGGCGTGTATCTATGCACCAAGAAAAGTTTCTATCGGAGTTTGACGCTGTTACGGCTGAGGATCAAGATACGGGCTTTATTTATATCCTTAAGTCAGAAAACGATAGACCAGAAATCAAATCTATCGAAAACCTGTATAAAATTGGTTTTTCAAGAACACCAATTCAGGATAGGATTAAGAACGCCGCGCAAGACCCAACCTTTCTAATGGCGCCCGTCTCTTTGGTAGCTGCTTACCAATGCTATAATTTGAACCCCCAAAAACTGGAAATGCTAATACACACATTTTTCGGACACGTGTGCCTCAATCTTGATATTTATGGCAACAATGGGCAGAGGTATATTCCACGGGAGTGGTTTATTGTCCCACCGCATATCATAGAGCAGGCTATCCACTTTTTACTGAACGGTGAAATTGTAAATTATCGCTATGATTCAGATAAGCAGATTATTGTGGGAAAATAAAGGCGGAAAAGTCGGTCTTCGCCACTAAAGTGATAGGCGAAGCAAACATTTATTATCTAAGGTAGTCATGAATTTTAGCGTTCCCACGATTGAGGCCCACCAATTTAACAGAGAAATGATTTCGGGAAGAACAAAGCCGTGTGTAGTCACGTGTGCCGGGGGAGGGTTGGGAATATCAGAGCAAGTCATTAAGCTGAGAGCTGCGGTTAATTTTAATGAGACCGGTTTAACGTGTGAGTTGGTATCTGCTCTACTAGCAAAAAAATTAGGCCTGAGTATTCCAGATCCTTCAATTATTTTAGTTTCCTCAGAGTTTGCCGAAGCCATATCAATCCCTAGTGTTTCTAAAACCATGCAAGCGAGTGTAGGGTTAAATTTTGGAAGCACTTTAATCACAGGCGGGCCCTTTACATGGCCAGTTGATAAATCACTCACGCCAGCACTAGAAGAAAAGGCCGCAGAAATCATCGCTTTTGATGCAATGATTCAAAACCCCGATAGGAGGGTTGATAAGCCAAATGTCTTGTGGAAAGGCCAAGAAATATATATCATAGATCATGAAATGGCGTTCTCATTCCTTCATATCCTAGGGCCAGCGCCTCAACCCTATACGCCCGAAGCTTTTGCACCGTTTCTTCGTAATCATCTTTTCTATCGGCCGCTCAAAGGCAAAGACCTGAAATTGGATCGTTTCATTGCCGCCATGAAGCTAATCAAGCAAAATGATATCGAGAGCATTTTTAAGACGCTCCCGACTGCATGGAAAAATGAAACGACGCCTAAAATTAAGGCGCATCTATTAAGCCTTCTAGAACAGTCGAGTGTGTTTATTGATAGTGTGAGGAGGGTTGCGGCATGAAATATAAATATACGTTCAGCGTTTTACGGTATGTGCATGACGCAGCAACGGAAGAATTTATTAATGTTGGAGTGGTGCTATATTCGCCCGATGCAAAATTCATTGATGCAATGTGCGTCAATAAATACGGAAGGTTATCAAAGACATTTCATGGGGTGGATGGCGAACACTTTAAACAAGTTGTAGCGCATATAGAAAATAAATTTAGCCAAAAGAAAGAAATTTTAAAGAACGAATTTACCTTTGATCATAAAAAAACTATTTCGACGATTTTAAAGGAAGTTTTGCCTATTGATGACAGTGCGCTTCATTTTAGCGCGGAAGGAAGCGGTCTATCTGAAAAGCCTCAGGCCACCCTCGCCAGTCTTTATGTGAGATATTGTGAGAAATATATGGATAAGTCTCATCATAGAAGAGACGAGGAGGATATTTGGAGACTATTTAAGAAGCCTTTAGAGGATAAAGGGGTAACGGAAAAATTAAAACCGTTCACAGTTAAATCGAATGATGATGAGTTTGAATTCAAGCATGCCTGGAAAAATGCAGCATGGCATGTCTTACAGCCAGTTTCATTTGATATGGTTAAATCACAATCCATAATGGATAAAGCTAACCTTTGGCTAGGGCGTGGGCATGGTGTATTGAGTGAGGAGAACATCAAAAAAAATTATAGAGATGGCGTTAAGGTCTGTTTTCTCTTAGGCGCCCCAGAGGATAGTGCATTAAACAGGTTCTATGTTAAAGCACAAAACATCTTGAATAAAATACCTTGTGAGAAAGATTTTATCAGTGAATCAGAAGCTGAGAAATTTGCCGAAAGCGTAAGAAAAGAAATGAGCCACTTAAATAGCTAAATCGTCCGGGTCTGTATGAAACTCGCCGCCTCTTTTCTTTTCAGTTTCATAGTAGCCATTCAAAGCGTTTCTGCCTACCAAGCCGACGTCCAAGACATCTCCTCTGATAAGTACTTCACCGCCGCTCTAACCGAAATAAACTCCGCTAAATCCTCCATCCAAGTCGTGATGTATTTAGTTTCCATTCTCCCCGACCAACCCGACTCTCAGGTAAGCCAGCTTGTAGATGCTCTTATCAAAGCGAAGGCGAGGGGAGTAGACGTAAAGGTAATCTTAGACCAAAACATCAACTTTGAATCCGAGTCGTCCGAGGACGCTGTCACCTCCAACAAAAATCAAAAAGCCTACGAGCTATTAAGAAAGAACAACGTCTCTGTATTCTTCGACACCTCTGACACCTACACCCACGCTAAGGCCATTGTCATAGACAATGAAACCGTTATCCTGGGCTCAGCCAACTGGTCCAAGGCCGCCTTAACGCGCAACAACGAAGCCAATGTCCTTATCCATTCAAAGGAGCTTGCCCAGAGTATTCTCTCTGACGTAGCTAAGATCAAGATTCAAGAGAATGTCCCGGCCTCGCTCACCCCATCCGTATCCGTACCCAAGGATTTTCTGACGGATAAGAAGCTCCTGGGCGAGATGGCAACTCAATCGGATGAACGGGCATTTGACGCCTACCTGTATCTTCTCAAGGAGTTTAACGGCAACATCGAAAGGTCACTCACTCTAGACTACGGCTTCCTTGCCAAGTCTCTGGGCATAGACAAGATGTCGACCGAAGATTATCGCCGCCAGATAAACAAGGTCTTGGATAAACTCCAAGACAAGTACAAGCTCATAAAGTTTGATAGCCCCAAACGAAACCAAGACACCGAGATCCGTCTACTAAAAAGCGACTCCCAGGATAAACTCGATATTCCGACGACCTACTGGCGCTACGGTTGGAATAAGACCCTCACTCTTCCGGCAAAGGTCATGTATCTCGCAAATCTGTCTCTATCCCAAGCCTCGCCTGAAGGACGGTTTTCAGTATCCAGGGAGAAGTTATCCCAAAGCTATGGCATCTCCGAATCCTTTATCTCGGACGGCAACCAAGAACTAAGACGCCTTAACCTTTTGGATATCCAGTACAGCGAGCTTGAAGATTTAAAGTTTAGCCAAAGACAAGCCAACACCTACCGCGTCCAAGACCTCTATGACCCAAATGAATTAAAAGAAAACCTCAAAGCCTTGGAAAAAAAGCACGGCACGGAAAAACTCAACCGAGCCGTCAAGACGGCGAGCCTAGTCTTTGAAGAGAGTAACCTTAAAACGATCCAAGCCCTTCTAGACCTGGAAGACCAATATGGTGAGGCCATAGTCCAGGAAGCGGCTAAGAAGATAGAGGAAAAGAACCCCGACAATCCAAAGCGAAGTGCAGGATATCTGATTAATACGATTAAAAGTATGGGGTCAAAGACGGGATAGATGTACCATGAGACACATGGAAATGGGGTGGGGCGAATGAAATCATCGCAAATCAGGCAGATGTTAAACAAAGGCCCGGAAGTCACGCTGTACTTTTGGATCATCAAGGTCCTGTGCACGACCGTCGGCGAAACTGCGGCAGACTATCTCATAGAACATTTTTTTGGGCTAACCGGAACGACGTTTATTATGGGTGCAATACTTGTCGCCGTCTTGTTCTTTCAGTTTAAGGCCAGAAAGTACTCCCCATCGCTCTACTGGCTCGCAGTCGTTCTCTTGAGTATCGTCGGCACCTTGATCACCGACAACCTGACAGACCACCTCAATATCCCGCTGGAAACGACGACCCTCGTATTCTCTGCCCTGCTTGTTCTGACCTTCGTTGTCTGGTATGTCCTTGAAAAGACCTTGTCTGTCCACTCGATCATTACCACTCGCCGCGAGGCTTTCTATTGGCTAGCGATCCTTTTTACATTCGCTTTGGGTACCGCCGCAGGCGACCTTACCGCGGAAAAGTTCGGTCTTGGGTATTTGACCTCGATATTCATATTTCTAGGACTCATTGCGGTCGTAACGATTGCGCACTACGCTGTTAAGAAGGCCTTCGCGGTTCTTGCCTTCTGGTTGGCTTACATCTTGACCCGGCCTCTTGGCGCATCAATCGGTGACTATCTTTCCCAAGCTCGCACCAACGGCGGCCTAGGCCTAGGGACGACAACAACGAGTATACTTTTCCTGAGCGCTATCTTATGTCTAGTTGTCTACCTCACCCTCACTAGAAAAGATGAGATTCCCCAAGAAGTCGTGGCTCGCCTATAGGCGAAACTATACCGTACCCTGCTTTTTCACCACATATCCCACACTTAACATCTCATTGACAGATGTTAAGTTTTAATGTTTAATCTTAACATCTAAGGAGATGATGTTAATGCAAATAGGGCGCTATGTTTCCCAGCCGGCAGGGTATAAGGCCTTCATTCCGGAGAAGTTCCCTCCGGTAGAGTTTATTTCCCTGCCCCCAAAGACTGAAAACCTTCACGCCAAAGCTGCCTTTTTTCTCGGTAAACTGGACGGTATCACTCAACTGTTACCCGACCTGGATTTCTTCATTTTCATGTATGTCCGAAAGGAAGCGGCTTTATCGAGTGAAATTGAAGGCACAAAAGCGACTATGATAGATGCGATTAGCGCCGAAGCCGACATCAAGCGGGATATGCCAAAGGACGTCGACCGTATCCTGCATTATATTAAAGCGATGAACTTTGGGTTAAAACGCCTTGAGAGATTGCCTTTGTCACTTCGCCTTACGCGAGAAGTTCATAAGACTCTGCTTGAGGGGACAGGGGATGCCCCCGGAAAAACTCCCGGAGAGTTCAGAAAGAGCCAGAACTGGATCGGAGGAGGGTCTCCTGAAACCGCCCGTTTTGTCCCCCCGCCGTCAAATGAATTACCAAGAGTCCTGGACGATTTTGAAAAGTTCTTTCACGCTAAAGATAGTCTCCCGCCTTTGATAAAAACGGCACTGATGCACGCCCAATTTGAGACGATCCATCCCTTTTTGGATGGAAACGGCAGGACAGGAAGACTGCTCATCACTTTTTATCTGTGCCAACAAAGTATTTTAGAAAGGCCCGTTCTATACCTGTCAGAATATTTTAAAAGGTATCGCGACGCTTATTTTGATCTCATGCATAGGTATCACGATAGGGGGGAAGTGCTGCCGTGGATAGATTTCTTTTTGGAAGGCATCGCGACGGTCTCTGAAGCGGCAATTGCTACCTCCAGAAAGATAAACGATCTACGGGAAGAAGACATGAAAAAAATCCACACTCTTGGGCGTCCAACCAAAGTCGCTTTGGATATCTTGCAGCATTTGCATGAGCTGCCTATCGTGAACGTCAAAAAAATAGAAGAATGGTCCGGGCTTACACGGCCCTCTGCCAACGCTCTTGTTCAAAGGCTTGTTAAGTTAGGCATTCTTACGCAACGCGACCCCCACATTACTTATGACCGGGTATTTGAATATCGGCGATATTTGAAGCTTTTTTCGTGACGGCATCTCCCATGAGGATAACCCAAGTACCTCGCTTCTAGCTTAATTAGGCTTAAAAAGACTTACTAAAAGTAATTCTTGATTATTTATTTTGCCCATGTTATTTACTTAACGTGCATAAAAATACATTATTTGTAAATAATTATAGAATCCTTCAAGGGGCCCTCCTAGTGAGCTTACTTTGTCTTCCTGTTTATGCCGCTACTCCTGTTCCATCCGGCCAGACAGCGGGCGCCGAAGAAACAAGAGCTCGCAAAGAGGGTTTCTATGAAAAGGCAGCTGTCTCTTCGGTCCAAGGTGAGACAGACATCATCGAAGCAAAAGAAGAGCCCGGGCAGAAAGAGGAAGCTGGAAGCCGCTTTTTGGTGAAAGATATCCGCTTTGTCGGGAACGACTCTATTCCAACGGACGAGCTTCATCGGCAGATCGAAGGTCTTCTAAATAATAAAGTCAGCCTGAGCGGCTTAAAAGACGCCGCTGCCAGGATAAAGAAATACTATCGCGACAAGGGTTTTATCGCGGCTTATGTCTATGTGCCGCCTCAAAAGGTAAAAGACGGGATCGTCGAGATGCAGGTCGCCGAAGGGAAGCTCGGGAAAGTCACCGTGACCGGGAACCGTTGGTTTTCGGAAGAGCTCATCCGGAACTTTATCCATCTAAAAGAAGGCGCGGTGCTGAAGTATGAGGATTTAAGACGCAAGCTTTTACGCTTCAACAAGCATCGTGATGTCGAAACAAAGATAGTCCTGGATCCCGGCGACGCAGCCGGCACGACCGATGCCGAGATCCAAACGCGTGACCTTTTTCCGTTTCACTTAAGTACGGATGTGAATAATCTTGGGACAAAAGACACGGGCCTGCACCGCTACGGCGTCACAGCGATGCACACGAATCTTTTTGGGAGGACGGATGAGCTGACGACGCGTTTCCAGGCGGGAGAAGGCAGCTGGGCTGTGCTTGCTGGGTATGTCACACCCATCCACTATGACTGGGGAACGCGCCTGGGGCTTTCTTATTCTCATGCGCATGTGGATGTGGGAGGAGAGTTTAGCGCGCTGAATCCTGAAGGGGATGCGGACACCTATGGTATTTATTTCCTGCAACCGGTGCTTGAAAGTAAAAATCTGGATGTCACGCTCAAAGGGGGATTTGACTGGAAAAGCGTGGAGAACCGCATTCTCGGCACTGTCTCCGGAAAGGACGAACTCCGCATCCTGAACACAGGGATCAATTTCGAAGAACGGGACGACCGCGGGCAAACTTATTCTTTGCATCAATTGAACTTTGGCTTCAGCGGTATTTTGGGGGCGTCGGATAAAGTGGACGAAGGAGCGACGCGCACCGGGACCGGCGGGCAGTTTTTTGCCTATAACGGCTCGCTTATCCGTTACGAGCGTCTTCCAAAAGAGGTTGTGCTCTCGATGCGGGGCGCTTGGCAAGTGACGCCGGACAGCTTGGCGCCGTCCGAACAGTTCCATTTAGGCGGAGCCAACTCCGTGCGCGGCTATGGTGAGAGCGAATATCTGAGCGACCAGGGTGTGAATGGCTCTCTTGAGATACTCATACCAACTTATTTTTCTGAAGTTCAGTTGGTCGGTTTTATTGATGCGGGTTATGGGACGATACGCGATCCTTTGGTAGGAGAGAAAAAATCTCGCGCTCTGTTCGGAGCCGGCGCGGGTGCAAGAGTGCATCTGTATGACAAAGTCTACGCACGTGTCGAATGGGCGGCCCCCCTTGGCGGCTCAAGGCCGTTGGATGGGAAAAATTACGCCTTTTATTTCGGCGTGGCTGTGGAGCTCAGTTGATTTCAAAAAATAGAACCGTAATTTTTATGATGCTTGTTTTGTGCGCTGTTTGCCAGGGCGCTCGGGCCAATCCTTCGTTTGACCACACCGAAAGCGGCGATATCCAGATAAGCGAAAACCAGAACGTCTACGATATTCATTCTTCGGACCGGTCCATCGGCGTTTTTAATTCTTTCGGGAACCAAGCCGGAGAAGTGATCAATTCAATACAACCTTCCGCGTCCAATTCTGCGCTTTTTAAAGTTTCAGGAAGCGACCCCTCCGTTTTTTATGGTTCACTGAATGCCAACAGCCATGTTTTTTTGATCAATCCCAACGGAGTGCTTTTCGGGCCCGGTTCTCAAGTGAACGCACCGGGTCTGATCGCGTCGGCATTGGATATCGCAAACAACGATTTTCTATCCGGAAAATATATTTTTCAGCGCGACATGGCGAAAGATCCCGGCTATGTTTTAAATGAGGGAAGCCTCACAGCCGAAGAGGGCGGCTATATCGCGCTTATCGGCGGCGCAGTCGCAAATAAGGGAAACATGACGGCTGACAAAGGGTCCGTGGTGCTTGCGTCAGGTGACGGGGTGACGCTTTCCTTTGACGCCGATGGGTTGGTTTCCGCCAAGGTTGAAATGCCGATCACCTCACCGGTCTATGATTTCTCGGGGAACAAGCTCAACGATGCTATTTCAAATGGCGGCACGATCCGGGCGGACGGCGGGTATGTTCTTATGACCGCGAAGGCCAGGGACGAGCTCTTTGACAATGTCATCAACCATTCCGGCATGATCGAAGCGCGGTCTATTTCGAATCAAAATGGCGAGATCGTTTTAGATGGGGGAAGTGAAGGCGCCGTCCGAGTGACCGGGGCGTTGGATGTGTCGGGCGAAGAGGGGGGCGGGACGATCTTAGTGAATGGCGAGAGGGTCGGGATTGACCGGAACTCCGTCCTCAATGCCGACGCGTTATCCAGCGGTAATGGCGGCCGAGTGATCGTGGTGGCGGAGGGTACGACTTGGTTTTACGGCGCTGTCTCCGCGCGCGGAGGAGAAATATCCGGAAATGGCGGATTTGTTGAAATATCCGGTAAAAAAGGTCTTTTCTTTGACGGCTCGGTGGATACAAGTGCCGCGCATGGGTTGTTCGGTGAACTTTTATTCGACCCGACGGATATCACTATTCATGACGCTCTAGACGGCGCCCAAGGCAACGATGGTCTACTGCCCGACCTGACGAACGGGACTGTGGGGGCGGGGACTTTCAATCTTGGCGAGACAGCGCTTCAGGCGCTCGCCCTCACTTCCAACATACAACTTCAAGCGACCAACAATATCACGATCAACAATTTAGCGGATAATACGCTTTCGCTCGCGATCACGAATCTGGGAGCGCTCACGATCACAGCGGATTCGGATGCATCCGGCGCGGGCGCTTTCGTGATGGATACCGGCGACACCCTGCGGACCCTTGGCGGCGCGGTGACCATTTCCGGCGCTTCCGCGACAATCGGCGCGATAAACACGACACCGACCGCTGTCTTGGCAGGCGGCGCGATCACGGTCACGACGACCGGAAATCTTTCGGTGTCCGGAGCGCTTACAAGCAACGGCGGAGTGGCGGTGGGCGTGGGACTTGGAGGCGGTATTGTTTCATTGACGGGCGGGGATATCACCGCGGCGGCTATCAATACTTCGGGCAGTAACGCGTTCGGAGTCGTGCTTGCGGTAGGAGGTAATGCGGGGGCGATCAATTTGAACGCGACGGACGGAACCCCAACGATCACCTTGAATGGAAATCTCACCGCTGTAGGCGGCACAGGGATCATAGGCGGCGCTCAAGGAAACGGCGCCGCTGTCACGCTAAGCGACCCGACAACGCTCGGCACGAATGTGACCGTCAATACGACCGGCACAGTAAACGGCGCGGTCACAGCCTCCGGGAATATCACGGGAAACCAGACGCTGAATCTCACCGCGGGCACGGCGGCCATCTCGCTTCGCGGAGTCGACGTGGACACGCTGACTTTCACAAGCGGCGGCGCGCTTGCGCTGAACGGAAACCTCGAGGCGGACAACGACATAAGCTTCACGACCGTGGGTGCGATCACACTTGGCGGTGTGACGCAGGTCACGGGCCAGGATAGCGACTCCTCCAATACGCCGAAGAATATCACGTTTAACGCCGGCAACGCGATCACGGGTGCGTTTGCATTCACACTTCAAGGGGGCACGGTGACTTTGCCGGCACTGAACATCGGCACACAGAACCTTACAATGACCGCGAATGAGATAGAACTCACAGGCGCTGCCAATTCTATCCTGTCCTCAGGAGCTGTTATTCTTCAGCCATTTACAGCCTCGACCAATATCGCGATCAACGCGGCGCCCAGCGGGGGAGTGCTTGATCTGACCACGGCGGAAATAGGGACACTCGCGGATGGTTTTTCTTCCATCACTATTGGTCGAAGCGATGGAACGGGGGCTGTGACGGTCAACGCGGTGACATTCACTGACCCGGTCACTATAAGGTCGGGCGGAGTCGGAGGAAATATCACAACAAACGGTGCGTTTACGACCGCCGCTTCCAATTCCGCGATCACATTCACGGCTGGGACAGGGAATAGCGGCACTTTCACTCAATCGGCGGCCTCCACGCTCGCTTCAGGCGCCGGTGTCATCACGATCACTGCCGATTCCATGGCTCTCGATGCGACCGGGGCCAACTCCATCACCGGCACCGGGGCGATCACGCTCCGATCTTCTACGGTAAGCCGTCCGGTCGTTGTCGGCGCAGCGGGAGCCGCTACTGACCTTGCATTGACCGCCTCCGAAATAGCAGCACTAACGAATGGATTTTCTTCGATCACGATCGGTCAAGCGGCCGGAACGGGTGGCATGACAGTAAGCGCCATTACTTTCAATGACCCTGTCTCACTTTTGTCTTCTACCGGCGGGACGACCTCGGTGAATGGCCAGATCACGGGAGCGGGCAATGCTTCCGTGACGATCGATGGCTTTGGCACAACGAGTCTTGCGGCGGGAGTCGTGACAGCCGGAAACGCGATCACGATAAGCGACAATGTCAGTTTGGGCGGGAATATTTCCTTGGATTCGACCAATGCCGGCGCATCCGCCGCGGGGGCTGATCTTATATTGTCCGGCACTGTCGATGCGGACCTCGCCGCGAGTAACCGAACACTCACCTTAAGGACCGGAACCGGCGGAGACGTCACGGTGAGCGGCGCTATCGGCGCGTCGCAGGCGATCCAGACTTTGACTGTTGTGAGTGTCGATGACCTGACTTTACCAGCAGTCACGACGCGTGACGGCGGGATCAGTGTCACGACTGCCGGCGCCAGCCCGACTATCCTTTTAAATGGCAATCTCACCACGGATGCAGGAACAAATGCGGGCGCAATCACGATGACAGGACCCGTGACGTTGGGCGCAAGCGTTTCAATTGACACAGATAGCGCAGGCGGAACGGACGCGGATGTCACTTTTTCCGGAGCGACGAGTACGATAAACGGTGCGCAAATTTTTGCGGTCGCTTCGGGAAGCGGCGACATAAATCTTGGCGGCGCTATCGGTGCGACGACACCACTCGCCAGCCTCACACTTACCGGCAACGACGTTACTTTGGCGAATATCGGAGCCGGCGCTGCGGGCGTGACCGGAGCAACTTCCGTCACAGCTTCGACAGCGAACTTAGATACTGGCTCTATAATTTTTACCGGGACGACTTATAACGCCAACGCCCAAACTTTTATAGCCCCTTCCGGAAACAATTTTTCTCTCAATGCCGGTGCGGCCACAACATTTACCTCGACGAACGACCTGGTCAGTTTTTCCACGGGGAGTTTTCTTTTGGCGAACGGCTCAGACCTGGTCATCACTTCTGCTGGCGGCGCTATCTCCATCACAGGCGATATCCGGGGAAATTCTTCGGAAGACGTTACTTTGACTTCTTCTGGAGGCGCAACAAACACCGTGAGTGTGGGTCTTATTGGTAATGCCGATGAGATAAATACCCTCGCCATCACCGGTTCAACCAGCATTACTTTAAACGGCAATATCGTTACATCCAATGCCGCGGGCAACACAGTCACTCTGACAGGACCTGTGATATTGGGAGCGAACGTCTCTATTGCCACGGATGATGCGGCGAATGACGGCAATATTAGTTTTTCCAGTACAGTGAACGGCGCGTTTACCTTGAGCTTGGATTCTGGGAGTGCGGATGTGGCGCTCAGCGGTATCCTCGGAGGATCGACTCCCATCGAAGGACTCACGATCAATGACGCGGATGATGTGACGCTGCAAGCCGTGACGACGCGCGGTACGGGGATTACCGTTGTGACCGCCGGCGGGACTCCCACGATCACACTCAATGGAAATCTTACAACAGATCAAGGAGCGAATGCGGGCGTCGTGAGCTTGACAGGGTCTGTGACTCTAGGCGCAGGTGTTTCGATCGATACGGACAGCGCCGCAGGAAGTGACGCGGCAATAAGTTTTTCAAGCACGATAGACGGCGCGCAGGACCTGGTATTGAACTCAGGCTCCGCGACGACAACGATCTCGGGGAATGTCGGCGCGGGCACGGCGATAGGCGATGGCACGGGCGCTGCCATTACCTTAAACAGTACTGGCACGACTACTTTTAATGGCACCTTGACCACTGCCTCAGGCCTCATCGCGGCGGGGCTGGTGTCTTTTACGGACAATGTCACGATAGCCGCTGGAAATACCGCTTCCACATTTAACGGCAGTATTACTTTGGACGGCCTCACTTTTGCATCGGCGGGGGATGTGACTTTCGGGGACGCCTCTGCGGACGCACTCACTCTGTCCGGCGGCGCGGTGACTATCAATTCTACGGGCGGTGATCCGGCGGATGATCTGACCGTCAATGCGACGACCAATGGCGCCCAAGACCTGACACTAGGCGTTGCCGGTACGACCACTTTCAATGGCAACGTCGGCGCGACGATCCCGATCGGTGATGGGACGGGTGCCGCGCTCACTCTTAACTCCACAGGCGCTACAATTTTTAACGGTACTTTGGCGACGGCATCGGGTATTACGCAGGCCAATGCCGCGGGGTCTGTGACATTCAATGAGAATGTGACGCTGGGCGACGGAGACACCAATACCACTTTTAACGCCAATGTCGGTTTAGCGGGTTTGACTTTTACGGCGAATGACCCGGGCACGTTCGGCAACGCGGGCACGGATACGGTTACGTTGTCTTCGAGCGCCGTTGCCATTACGACGTCCAATGATGACCTGACATTTAACTCGGTTGTGAACGGGGGGCAAACCCTTACTTTGACCACGGGCTCTGGCAATATTACTTTTAACGCAGCAATCGGGTCTGGAGTCAGTTTGACATCGATCTCCATCGTAAATGCGGGCAATGTCAGTTTCGGCAGTACTGTTAGCACGACGGGAGCCTTGACCCAGTCGGATGGCTCAGGGACGACGACGTTCTCGGATGTGGCTACGATCGGAAGCGATGTTAGCGTGGCCAATGACGCTATCGTATTCAATGGGACGGGCGCCCTCAATTCCAATGCCGGTACGGGTGCGGTGACGCTCACGGCGCAAACCGGGACTATCTCCGATGGCACAGGCGCCGAAGCCGCCAACATCACCGGCGGGGCGGTGACATTGAATGCGGCAACAGGTGTGGGTGTGGCGGGCGCTGCAGGTGATATTGATACCGCGGCAACATCTTTGAATGCTTCCGTAACGGGTGCCGGACTGATCAATATCACCGAGGCGAACAATGTGACGATCGGTATTTTGACAGCCAGCGGGAATGTTTCGCTCGTGTCGACGGCGGGGGCCATCTTGGACGGCAACGGCTCGACGACGAATGTCACGTCCGCCGGAACCATCACACTCACAGCGAACAATGACATCGGTGCTGTTTCAGACCCAGTGGAGATCGCGACGGGTTTTGCTGTGCTCAGTGCCACGAGTACAGGCGGCGGGAGTGTTTACACATCGGTCGTTGTGCCGGGCCAAATCAATCAAAGTTTACCGTCGGGCTCCATCGATTCTTCAACAACAGATGATCTCATAGTTGTTCAAGCATCGGCTCCAGCCGGAGGAGTTTCGCTTACCACGACGGGTTCTATTTTGACGAACACAAGCAATACCACGATCACATCAGGGCAGGGAATAGCTCTCGCGGCCGGAGGAACTATAGGAAATACTTCAAACTCTGTTACATTTTCCTCTTTGGGCGGCGGGGTATCCGTCTCGGCCAGAGGCGAGTCGGACGGATTATCGGAAAACCTCGCTGGAAATATTTCTCGAAGTGAGATCAACGTTCTTAACGTGCCGCCCGGACTGGTCTTATACAACAACCATATTTTGGGGGGAGGAAATGTCGGGTCGTATCAGGCCTCTGGAGTTTCTTTGTACGATGAGTCTTCTAAATTTTATCGCAGCGTCGGTATCGTTGATGAAAATCACAATGATTTCCCCGGTCTCTACGATCAGGATCTCTTCGTCTACCCTGTCCGTGCCTATATAGATAGGGTGTCTTTGGATTCTCACGGGAGCCAAATATCCGGAATGGAAAACTTAGCTGTTTAACGAAAAGTCGTGGCTCGTCGATAGGCGAGACTAGCTCCGAAAAGAGCTAGAGAGCAACGCTCACCACGACAAGCGCTCTGCCTTTGCCCTTTCCTTTGTTTCTTATCTTTAAACCGTAAGCGAGTCCTCCATCAGAAAAAATCGCGAAAGTCCCTGCGCGAGGGCGCCGTTTACAACGTTTTACCCCTCACCCCCTTATTAAGACACACAAGCCCCTGTCCTAATC
>JANNFA010000186.1:0-11837 GCA_031379345.1 Candidatus Omnitrophota bacterium
GAAACGATCCGTCCGGGCAACGCTATTCCTTCTCTGTGCTGCGACGTGTGCGGCGGTTTCGCCAGCCTCTGCCGCGGAGGATGCAAAAGCCTATTATAACCGTGGCACGGCCTCCTACGAGACCGGGGATTACGAGGCTGCCATCACGGACCTGTCCATGGCGATCGCTCTCGAGCCGAAAGCGCCTGATATCTATTTTAATCGCGGCATGAGCTATCGAAGACAACACAGGATCGAGGAGGCTATCTCTGATTTCTCAAATGCAATAATCCTTTATCCGCAGAAAAGCAGTTACTATTTTGAGCGCTGTAACGCCCGCATCGTAGGTAATGATTTTGATGGTGCTATCGCTGATTGCTCGGAAGCGCTCCATCTTTCGCCGGAACAGCCCGAACTCTATTTTATGCGGGGGTTGGCGTACATGCTTAGCGAGCGGCTTGATGAGGCGTTTACAGACAGCTCCACAGCCTTACGGATGGACCCTACCTACAAAGATGCGATCCGGCTTTTATTCGAAACCATCTTAAAAATCCAGATAGCCGATCAAGGGGGTCACCCTGAGGTTTTTCATGCGTCTGCTATGGAGCATAAGGGCGGCGAAAGGATAGGCGAAAATTTTACGGGCAATGTAAAAATCGCAGAAAGTTAATATGTCCTCCCAGGTTAAAAAAACAAATTCGTATCTGAAGATAGTGCGTCAGGACATAGAAGAACTTAGAAAAAAAATGATAGAATATCAAAAGGAACAGCAGACAAATAGCCCCTCAAACAGGCCTAGGACGTATCCTGGAGGGGCGTTTAGCGCGGAGAAAGCGTGATCTGGAAAAAATGGCAATGGCGCTTATGGAATTTTATCGTCCGTTGCGTCGCGAAGGCTGAGGGATTTCCGGACCCGATCAAGCTTTTATCTAAACTGAGGGGTTTTGCACAGCCTTCTGAGCTGACCGCTCCCAAAGAACTTCTTGTGGCGGGCGCGGTCATGCAGGCCAGGGGATTGATCAACAGCCAAGCCATCCAGCACAACATGGACTGGGTGTGGCCTTATTGGGTGGAGCGCCAGTTCGACCCTCATGGCGATTCTTTTCTTCCGCGCGCTTTCAATCTGGCTCATTTAAATCTCACGCATAGGAATTGGACCGCCGTCGGGACTCCAGACTCCGTCGAATTGCCCATCATCGATCCGCGCGGCCTTGTCACGCCCTTCCTTGACGGATGGTCTTTGGACGCCTGGGTGATGACTCGGGAAGGTTTTTATTTGATCCCTTCCAGGCTGAAGACCGCCCAACAAGAGTTTGTGATAAACGGAAATCCTCGGGTTCAGACGACCGTGGAGGATATGGGTGTCACACTTAGGTCGTGCGTGGAGTCTTACGCTGAATCGGATACGGCGGTCTGCCGCATCAAATTGTCGGCATTCGCTCCTACGGGCGGATGGCTGGCTGTCTCGCTCAGGCCCTATAACACAGAAGGAATAAGCTTTATCAACAAGGTCTCCCTGCTAGAAGACCGACGCGGATGGAAAGTGGACGGGCACTCTTTTATCCACTTCGGTTCAGAGCCTGACAGGACCAACTTTTCCCAGTATTGGGAGGGAGATGTTTTCGCCAAACTGCCTCAGCCATCAGAAAAAAGAGAAGTCGATTGCCACGTTGGTTTGGCGACTGCTGTTGCGCTCTTCGATCTGAAACCGAACGAGATGCGTGAACTGATGGTTTCGATCCCTCTTAAAAAAGGTCGTATGGCTCCTCCGGCCGATAGTCTTGAATTCATTTCAACGGAAAAATGGGATGGCTTGTTGAGCGGCCTATGTCAGCTTGATATACCAGACAAACAGTTCCAATTCCTTTATGACGCCGCAATTAGGTCCCTGATCTTGCACTCCCCGTTGGATGTGTATCCCGGGCCCTACACTTATAAAAGGTTCTGGTTCCGCGATGCTGCTTTTATGCTTCATGCCATGTTGTGCGTGGGCATGGAGGAGCGGGTCAAAAAGGTTATCGACCGGTTTCCGATACGCCAAACGGCCGGGGGCTATTTTCTATCGCAGGATGGAGAATGGGACTCGAATGGGGAAGCGTTGTGGGTCATGCGCCGTTTTTGTGAGCTCACCGGAAAAGAACCGGACCCCAGGTGGAAATTGACCATCTATAAAGCGGCGACATGGCTGCGGGCCAAGAGGATCAACAAAAAAGACAGTCCTTATCACGGTCTGCTTCCCATCGGCTTCAGCGCGGAACACCTGGGCCCCAACGATTATTATTATTGGGATGATTTTTGGGGCGTCGCCGGCCTCCGGGCGAGCGCTTACTTTGCGGAGCAGTTCGGAGAAAAGGAACTCTCGGATGAGTTTTCAAGCGAAGCTTCCGATTTTTTTCGATGCATCGAAAAAAGTATAGAAACGACGGACAAAAAGACGCTTGGGAAATTCATGCCGGCTTCGCCCCATAGAAGAATGGATGCGGGAGCGATCGGTTCTCTCGCAGCCGGCTATCCGCTTCAGCTCATGGAAGCCCATGAGCCGCGCCTTTTCAATACCGCGGAGTATCTGTTCAGAAAGTGTTTTGTCCAGGGAGGGTTCTACCAGGAGATCAGCCATTCCGGCATCAATGCCTATCTGACTTTACACATTGCCCAGATTTTTTTACGGGCCGGTGATCCTCGTTATATGGATATGATGAAAACGATCGCTTCTCTGGCGACGTCGACGGGCCAGTGGCCTGAGGCCATCCACCCCAGGACAAAGGGCGGTTGTATGGGGGACGGGCAGCATCTTTGGGCAGCGGCCGAGTGGGTCCTGATGATACGCAATTGTTTCGTGATGGAAGAAGAGGCCGAAGGAAAGCTTGTTCTGTGTTCAGGGGTTCCGCTTTCATGGATAAAAGAGGGTCCGGGAGTTTCTTTTGGGCCCACGAACACATGTTTTGGCGCGGTAAAGGTGCAAATAAAGCTCAAAGACGGAAAAGCCTCGGTCGAATGGACCGGCGAGTGGCGTGGCGGCAAAGAACCTATTATTGAAGTGCGTCTGCCGACCTCATGAATATCCTCATGGTGACGAATACTTATAAGCCGATCATGGGAGGTTTGGAAAAGTCCATCGAAGTATTTACGAAAGGGTACCGCAAAAGAGGACATCGAGTCATCATTATCGCTCCGGAATTCAAGGATATGGAGCCGGAGAAGGACCTTGTCCGTGTGCCAGCGATACAGAATTTCAATGGGACCGATTTTTCGGTCCAGTTACCGATATCCAGCGGACTGACCGAAGCGCTTGGGGATTTTATTCCGGATATCGTACACTCTCATCACCCTTTTTTGGTTGGGGACACCGCTTTGCGCCTTGCCTATAAGTTCAGCGTGCCGCTTGTTTTTACCCACCACACCCTTTATGAGCAAAATACGCATTATGTAGCCGGCGATTCTGAAATGATGAAGAACTTTGTCGTTCAATTGGCCACCGGTTATGCGAATCTCGCCAATCAGGTCTTCGCACCAAGCCAAAGCGTAAGAGAACTTCTTCAACAAAGGGGCGTGATAACCTCGATCGAGGTTGTGCCGACGGGCATCGATCTGGAGAGATTTGCCAAGGCCGACGCAAAAAAAATCCGCGGCGCGCTTGGCGTGCCCGAAAGCGCATTCGTGATCGGCCACTTAGGCAGGTTGGCGCCGGAAAAAAACCTGGAATTTATGGCCCGAGCCGTCAAATATTTTTTAGACAAGAAAAGAAATGCCCACTTTCTAGTGGTGGGAAAGGGACCGTCCGAGGAAGCGCTCGAAAAGATGTTTATAGAGGCGGGTTTAAAAGACCGCCTGCACTTGACAGGTCCTCTTGGCGGCCAGGAACTGGTCGATGCCTACCACGCGATGGATGTTTTCGCGTTCGCTTCCCAAAGCGAAACTCAAGGCCTTGTGCTGGCGGAAGCGATGGCTTCCGGCGTTCCGGTGGTTGCGGTAGACGCGCCAGGTGCGCGGGAAGTCGTGAGGGACAAGATCAACGGACGCCTCATCGAAAAGGAAGATGCTGATGATTTTGCGGCGGCGCTGGAATGGGTCGCGGAGCAGACCGAAGCCGCCCGGGCAAAAATCAAAAAGGAATGTCTCGAGACCGCGGAGATATTTGAGCTCGAAAAAAGCATCGAGCACGCTCTGACTATTTACGGAACGCTTGTTTCAGACAAGGGACTTGTCCAAAAACAAAGAGCGACGGACAGTGCTTGGGAAAAAGGCCTGCGTCTTATCCAGGCTCATTGGGAGTTGACCAAAAATCTCGCCAAAGCGACGACGGGCGCGCTTCTTCACACATCTCCGCTCGAAACAGCGGAAAAGGGCGGCCAGTAAAATATGCTCGTAAGGATAGAAGCATTTTTCCGCAAGGCGTCCCGCCAATTCAGCCGCGTTGAATGGACAGCCCGTCTTCTAAATTTTCCACGTATCAGCGGTCAGGGAACCCAGCCAGGTTTGGTCATGATCCAAATCGACGGACTGGGGTTGACCCAATTTGGGCGGGCCCTACAAAACGGAAATATGCCTTTTTTGAATCGTTTGTCAAAAAAAGAAGGTTATGCGAAGTATCGGCATTACACGGGTCTTCCATCCAACACACCGGCTGTGCAAGGCCGGCTTTTTTATGGCGTCAAATCGTGCGTTCCAGCCTTCAGTTTCAAGGACAGCCAAACTGGAGAAGTGTCCAATATGTTCAGCCCGGAGGCCGCCGCCGCGGTGGAAAAGAGACTCAAGGACGAAGGCCCGGGGCTGTTAAGCGGCGGGAGCGCCTATGGAAATATTTTTACAGGCGGAGCGGGCGAAGCTCATTTCTGTGCCGCATCGATGGGTTGGGGCGGATTGCTCAAGGCAGCGAATCCTTTGGGCATTCCGATTTCTTTATTGCTGCATTTTCCTGTTTTTATCCGCGCACTTTTCCTCATCTTCATCGAAGTCATCCTTTCTCTAGTCGATTTTTTTCGCGGCGTACTCACAGGAAAAAATTTTGTGGCGGAGATGGGTTTCATCCCGCTTCGAGTGGCTGTCTGCGTATTGCTCCGCGAAATCATTGCTGCGGGGGCAAAGAACGACATCGCCCGTGGACTCCCTATCATCCAGCTTAACTTTGCCGGATATGATGAGCAGGCACACCACCGTGGCCCCAAATCAAGTTATGCCCATTGGTCGCTTCGTGGGATAGACAATGCCATCGCCGGAGTCTGGAAAGCGGCCTGTAGGGCACACCTGCGTGATTATGACGTATATATTTATTCTGACCACGGGCAGGAAGAGACGGCCAGTTACCGGGAAGAAAATGGCCGGACCATCCTTGAGGCGGTAAACGATATCTTTAAAAAGCGGGAACAATCCGGTCTTTGGAAAATGGAGACGGGTCCCGAGTATGCTTACTGGCGGGCCCATGCTCTAAGAAATAGACCGGTAATGAAACAGACGACTTTACCAGCGCCCACCGAAGAAAAAAAGCCGGACGAAACGCCGCGTGTCGTGGTCGCCGCGATGGGCAATGTGGGGCTTATTTACCCGCCGCTGCCGCTTTCTGTCGAAGAAAAGGAGGCGTTGGCTGCGGAACTTGTCACGTCCGCCAAAGTCCCATTTGTGATGACGAAGGACATACCCGGGCGGGCAACCGCCTGGAATGCGCATGGAAAATATACCCTGCCCGAAGAGGCGGACAAGGTCATCGAATCAGACCACCCCTTTTTTAGCGATGTGACCAAAGATCTGATCGAGTTATGCCATCATCCTGACGCCGGCGAACTTTTGATGTTTGGCTGGAGAAAAGGACCCAAATCTCTTACGTTCCATGATGAACAGGGGAGCCATGCCGGCCCCGGCCCCGAAGAGACGAGCGGCTTCGCGCTGTTGCCCGCGGATGCCCTCTCGAGTTTTTTCGGAAAAAATATTTATACGGAGGATCTGCGTCAAGCGGCTTTTCGGTCATTGAAGCGCGGCGAGAGAGGGGTCCCTAGAGTTCTGGAGACTGAGGCGCTGCCTGTCTCCGTTTTACGCATCATGACCTACAACGTCCATGGCTGCATGGGCCGCGACGGCAAAGTCTCACCTGAACGCATTGCGCGGATCATCGCGCGTTATCACCCGGATATCGTTGCGCTGCAGGAACTGGGCGCGACCGAGTTGTCACATCAAGCGGAGATCATCGCGGACGTGCTCGCGATGTCCTTCCATTTTCACCCCTCATTTTTGATGAAAAAAGGGAAGTACGGGAATGCCATTTTAAGCCGTTTTCCCATGCGGCCTCTTCGCGTGGGGCAGCTTCCAAAAATGTCCGGCAGCCGAATGCTGGAACCACGCGGAGCTTTATGGGTAGAAATAGACCTCCGCGGAAAAAAAATTCAACTTCTGAACACACATTTAAGCCTTTCCCCGCGTGAAGGTTTGATGCAGACGGAAGCTCTTTTAGGTGAGGACTGGATAGGAAACCCTGCGTGTGAGGGGCCCGTCATCCTCTGCGGCGATTTCAACGCATTGCCGGGTTCAAAAATTTGCGGGCTTATCTCAAAAAAACTTAAGCACGCCCACCTTGAGATGAGTCTGGGGCATCCTCTGAAGACTCTGCCGAGTTTTTTCCCCCTCGGGCTGGTGGATCACGTCTTTATAGGGCCCGGGATCGAGGTCAAAAATATCGAGGTGCCGAGAACCGAACTAGAAAAGCTCTCCTCGGACCACCTGCCTTTGATCGTCGACGTTCAAGTCGGATGATCTTTCCCTTATAGAAGGTTCAGGAGTTTCCCTGATAGCGAAAGAATCGTGCTCAGCTTATGCTGTCAGGGTGCGTAAACTATAATAGGAGAGAAAAGTCATGAACAGGCTCATTGCCGGGATATTATTTGTTGTATGTGCCATGACAGTGGTCGGTTGCGAGACGATGAAGGGTGCTGGAAAAGACATTCAAGGCGGCGGACAAAATATCCAGAAAGCGGCAAGTTGATCAAAAAAGACAAGCCCTTCCTTACAGACATCCAGGAACTGCGGCGCCGTGCAAGAAAGCATATCGAACACGGGGCCGTGACGCAGGGCTATCAGGGCGACCGCGATGTGATCGTGAAGCTTTTGAACGAGGCCCTGGCGACAGAGATCGTCTGCGTACTTCGCTACAAACGCCATTATTTTATGGCGAAGGGGATACACGCCGAACCAGTCAAGCAGGAATTTCTTCAGCATGCCAATGAAGAACAAACGCACGCGGACCAGATCTCGGCGCGGATCGCTCAGTTGGGCGGCGAACCTGATCTGAACCCCGAGGGTCTAACGACCCGGAGTCATTCGGAGTATAAAGAGGGAAATTCACTCGTCGATATGGTGAAGGAAGACTTGATTGCCGAGCGTGTGGCCGTCGAATCCTATTCAGAAATGATCCGGTATATCGGCGAGAAAGACCCTACCACACGGCGCATGCTTGAAGGGATCCTCGCGATGGAAGAAGAACACGCGGATGATCTGGCGAGTGTTCTTTCAACACTCGATCCAACAAAAACGGTAGCCTAATTTCAAACAACAGGAGTATCTAAAATGCCAAAAAAAACACATGGGTTTGGAGAATCGGAAGGGTTTATCGTTGCGACCCCGGTCAATATCGTTTGGGAGGGTATTCTGCTTGTCCCGATTTTCGGGATAATCGATTCCAAAAAAGCCCAGAGCATCATGGAAACCATGCTTACCAAGATCTTGGACACAGAATCTAAAACGATCATTCTGGATATCCTTGGGGTGGCCGCAATGGACAGCGCCATCGCGAACCATATTCTCAAGATCTCAAAAGCGACAAGGCTCATGGGTTGCGAATGTATCGTATCCGGTATTTCTCCCTCCATCGCACAGACGCTCGTCCATTTAGGCGTGGATCTCGGGCAAGTCGTCACTCGCGCGACGCTAAAAGACGCTCTTCAGTTCGCTTTCAAATCGGCAGGTCTTGAGCTGAAAGAGATTAGGGAAGCGCAGCAGCCCGCGAAGAAGACGGCTTAAGCGGCCGTCATGAACGTTGCGGGGGGCTGTCTGGTCGTCGCCTTTATAGAAAGCCCGAATGATCAGGCGGCGCTGGAATTCCAAAGAGAAGTTTTCGACCAAGCGATCCAGCAAGAGACCGAGGGGATTATCGTCGATGTCTCCGGTATTTCTTTGATGGATTCTTTTACGGGTAAGAGTCTGGCCGATATCAGCCGGGGCGCTCTTATTCTTGGAAAGAAGGTCGTCGTGGTCGGTTTAAAGCCTGCCGTCGTCGCCTCACTCGTCGATCTCGAGATTGATTTAAGCTGCATTCGTGCCGCCGTGAATATCGAGGAAGCGATTGCGCTTATCCACCCGATAGCGGATATAGAGGCCCTCGAGACAAAGGACTCTACTCCAGATGAAGACACTGAACTCGAAGAAGGTGACGATGATGAGGACGAAGTCCCCGAAACAGAAGAGGATCTTTCGGAATGATCAGACGTGCCTGATCTCCAATGAGGCCGATATCGAGGAAGCCGTCAGACACGCGATGCTGATAGCCAGAAGGATCGGGTTCAGAGATACGATCTCATGCATGATCGGCACGTCGGTTTCGGAACTCGCAAGAAATATCCACCGCTATGCCAAAACGGGCGGAGCGATCCATATTTTGGAGTTGCGGCGCGCAGGGAAGTTGGGCGTCGAAATAGTGGCCGCGGATAACGGGCCGGGGATCAAAAACATTAAAAAAGCAATGCAGGATTATTACTCGACCACAGCCGGCAGTCTGGGCATCGGGCTTCCAGGCGTCAAAAGATTTATGGACGAGTTTAAAATAAAAAGCGGTAAAGGGACGACGGTCACAGTCAGAAAATGGGTACAATAAGCCGTAAGATAGATCATTTTTTTTCAAAAAGATCATTTATAACAAATGGGCCATGCGCTGACCTCGGAACGACCCAAGAAGACAAGGATCATCTTTTTTTTGCCATCGCGGATGTCGCTGGCCATGGGCACGAAGCGCACAAACTTTCCCTGGTCATCAAAAAGTATCTTGTAAAGAATCATAAAAAAAATCTTTTGGACCTTATGTATGGCCTCCATGCCCTTTTAAAAGGTTCGCGCGGAGCGGTCGGAGTGGCGGGGCTCCTTACCAAGAAAACAGGGGCTGTGGAGTACGTCGGGGTAGGAAATATTTCGATGAGAAAATTCGGTAAAAAGGATAGAAGGATCATCTCGAATGAAGGGATCCTCGGGTATGTCATCCGCACGCTAAAGATCCAGAGTCTCCAATTGGCGGTCGATGACGTCCTCCTTCTCTATACCGATGGAATACGCGATTATTTTAATAGAAGTGAATGCCCCAAGGGTTTTTTCGATAGAGACGCAACGCATATCGTTAAAGGCATCATGAAACAATTTTATAAGGGGAATGATGATGCAGCTTGCATCGCCATACGATATAAAAACGACTGATCTGGCGAAGCTGGAGGTCGCCGATGAGAATTCTGTTTTTGAAATACGCGGGAAGATCTTGAAATTGTTCACCCTTCTGGGTTACGACAGTTTTTACACCACGTACATCTCAACTTTATTTTCCGACATTTGCCGTGAAATTCTCTCCAGCAAACTCTCCGCCATCGAAGTCGGTATCCAGGCGTCTTCGAAACCATACTTCTTAACATTTTTATTTTCTTTAAGACCTTCCGGCAATCTAGAAAGAAGGATCGATTGTGTTTTTGATGAAGTTGAAAAAAGCTCCAGCATAAACAATAGCGCCATCAAAGCTATTTTAAACCTTGGTCAGGATGTGCTCTCCGGGAAGACGCTGAAGGAAATGCAGGATGTCCTCAGTTTCAAATCCAAAGATGACCTCTATTACGAGCTCGAGAAGACCTATACTCAACTCAACGCAGCCAAAAAAATGGCCCAACTTGAGAAAATGAGTGCGGTGGGCACTTTGTCGGCGGGCATCGCGCATGAGCTGAACAACCCATTGATGGGCATCCTCAATTTCGTGCAGTACTGCCTCAAGCACACACCTCCCGAAGACAAACGCTATACCATTTTAGAGGACGCGAAACACGAGACCCTTCGCTGTGCGGACCTTATTCAAAATCTTTTGTCATTTTCACGTCTGGAGGAAGACGGCCCTGAAGACTTCGTCATAGAAGATCAGAATGTCGTCCCCATCGTCGACGAAGCGCTGAAATTGCTCCTTTACCGTATCGAAAAAGAGAAGGTTCGTGTCGTGTGTGACAAGAGCATGATCATCACGGCATCGGTCAATCGGAATCAGATCAAACAAGTTTTAATTAACATCATATCCAATGCCCTGGATGCGATGAAAAACTCCCGAAAAAAAGTCCTTGAAATTAAAATAGCAGGGGAGGAAAATATGGTCTCTGTCCTGGTAATGGATACCGGAACGGGCATCTCAAGTGATTTTCTTACCAGGATATTCGATCCCTTTTTTACGACGAAGCCGGTGGGGCAGGGGACCGGCCTGGGTTTGGCGGTCTGTCAAAACATCATCAAAATGCATTCAGGCGAAATAAAGGTCAGTTCTGAGAAGGGCAGGGGGACGACCTTTGAATTACGTCTTCCTTATCATCCGGAGTGAAAATGCCTAAAAAGATCCTTATTATCGACGATGAAAACTCGATACGGAAATCTTTTGTGTTGGCCCTTGAAGGCATCTGCGATGTGGAAACGGCTGAATCGGGGGAAGAAGGCATAAAGAAGGCAAAGCAAAAGTTCGATATTATTTTTTGCGATTTAAAGATGCCCGGACTTAATGGCGCGGAAACGGTCCGCTTGATCCGTAAAAAGGACAAGAAAACTCCCATTTTTATCGTCACGGCCTTTTCAAAATCATTTACGGATGAGCTTAAGCAGCTGCAAGAAGACAAGATCGAGTTTCAGCTTATGAGTAAGCCTCTGCCTAGCGAACAGATCGTCGCTGTGGTCGAGGGTGTGTTCGGCGGAGCCGAATGGTAAGCAAACCTAAACACTTGGATGTGGAAAAAGCGATCTTGGAAACGATCGAAGAGGAACAGCGGCGCATTGGCCAGGATCTGCATGACGGTTTGTGCCAGCAGCTGGCGGGTGTGGCATTGCTCGCGAAGGCTTTGGCGCGGAAATTGACGACCGTGGCGCCTGGCGAAGCGGCTGAGGCTGCCGAAATCGCCGATCTGGTCAGCCAATCCATCAATCAAACCCGCGATCTGGCCAGAGGTCTTGCGCCGGTCGAGATCGAGATGGAGGGCTTTGCGCCCGCGCTGCAAAAATTAGCCTCCAGCGTAGAGCGGCTCCACCATATTTCATGTGCGTTCGGGTACGACGAGCTTATTTGGTTCAATTATCCGCACACGCCGCTGCTGACCACGCATTTGTACCGGATCGCCCAGGAAGCGGTCAATAATGCCGCTCAACATGGAAAAGCCAAGCACATCACGATCACGTTGATAACGGTCCAAAACAAAGGGTTGTTGACGATCCGGGATGACGGGGTCGGGTTTCCAGCGGGTTTTAACGAAAACCCAGGCCTGGGTCTGCGAAGCATGCGTCATCGGTGTAAGATGATCAATGCGCGGTTAAAGGTCAGCCCAATTTCTGGCGGGGGAACGGTCGTTGCCTGCTCATTTCCGCACGAAGTCGAACGGAGGGCTAAAAAAAATTAAAAAAAGTTCTCCAACAAAAACCAAGAAGGTAAGGATTTTGATCGTCGATGATCATCCGATCATGCGCCGAGGGCTCGGCGAACTGATCAATCTGGAAAAAGATCTTGTTGTTTGCGGGGAGGCGGACAGTGTGCAAACAGCTTTGGAGCTCATAAAGCTCCATGAACCTCATGTGGCGCTGGTGGATATTTCACTTGGAAGCGAAAG
>JANNFA010000246.1:0-2750 GCA_031379345.1 Candidatus Omnitrophota bacterium
CCCGAACTGGCCAAGAAGCGAGAGGAGCTGAGAGCGTTCCTTAGGGTCAAATTGTACCGTCATTACCGTGTCGTGAGGATGAGTGACAAGGCTCGCCGATTTCTTCGAGCCCTTTTCGAGGTGTATCTTTCCAAGCCGGAACAGCTGCCCCCCGGGAGTCAGCGCAGGCTGAAGGCGGACGGCAAGCACCGAGTCGTCTGCGATTATCTGGCCGGAATGACGGATCGTTACGCACAGGAAGAGTACCGACGTTTTTTTGAGCCGTTCCAGCACGTCTAGGGAGAGAGCGTCATCACCGATCGCGACCTATTTGAAAATTTAAAAAAAGAATCCGGTTTAAAACGGCTCAAGGACACCTTCCACTCGCAATTTCCGGACGGGTTGTGGTGTTTTGTTCCCAAGTCGAGCGGTGGAGCCAGACAGCAAAAAATTTGGGCAGAGTTTTCTTTTCAGGTGTGGGCGGACCCGCGCACGACTCAGACGGCACGCATGCGCAAGGTATTTGCGGCTGTGCATCGCCGCGGCCGCGGAACCCACGAAGCCTTTCATAACATGCTTCCGGACAGCACGCGCATTGTCGCGTCGCCGGTTTGGTTTCAGGATCGTTTATTCGGTTACCTTACGGTCGCGGAACTGCGAGGGCCGCTCGCCGGAAACACGCTCGCCTCTTTTGCATTTTGTGTGAAACTACTCATTGAAAATTTATGGAAGACAGAGGAATTAAGCCGTCTTTCCGCGACGATACGCCCGCGTGCGATCGCGCTCTCAACGGTTCACACGGTACACCGTATCATCAACTCAACGCTGAATCTCGACGAGCTTGTCTCCCGCCTAGCGCATCTAACCGCCCAGGTTTTGCGCGTGCAGCGCTGTGCACTCTATCTGATCGATACGGGTCACAAGCGATGGCTAAACTGCAAGGCGCTGGTCGGTTATCCTAAGAAAAGCATCCGAGATCATCGTGTTCGCATTGGGCAGGGTCTTGAGGGCGGTGTGGCGAAGACGGCGAATATCCAACTGCGAAAAAAAATCCTTTGTGTGCCGCTTATCGATGAGGATGTTATCGGAGTGGTCACTGTGACATTAAAAAAAGATAAAAAGGAGTTCAATCATTTCGATCTCGAAATCATGACCACGCTGGCGGAGGAGGCCGTGATTGCGATCAAGAACGCCCAATTGTACGAAGAACAGCGGCGGATCACTCTGAACACGATCCAATCGCTTGCCGTCGTTCTGGGAAGTCGGCTGCCTGACCAATCCCTAATGTCACCGGAAGTATTTGCTAAGCTGGCTCTTCGTACGTCTGAGACGTTGGGTCTTGGTCACGAGCAGACTCAAGCCCTGCATTATGCGGCCCTTTTGAAGGAGACGACCAAGATCGGTATCCCGGAGCAGATCCTAACAAAGTCATCAAAGCTTACCGGCGAGGAGCTTCTTGAGTTACAGCGTCATACGGTTCACGGCGCGAAACTTGTACAGAACTTCGAGAGCCTGAAGACAGTGGCGCCGATCATTCTCTATTCTCGTGAAAAATTTGATGGCAGTGGCTATCCTGAGGGTTTGAAGGGCGAGGCGATTCCGATTGGAGCGCGCATTTTATCAGTGATGAATGCCTACGAGGCGATCGTGATCGGCCGTCCCTATAGGGGCCGCTCCACGCGTTCCACACAAGAAGAGGCCCTGTTTGAACTTGTTCGTAACAGCGGCACTCAATTTGATCCAAAGGTAGTGGAAGCCTTTGTCAGGACGATGAGGAAGGAAGGCCTGCCGAAGCGCCCGAAGAATGTCGTCTGATCCATCGATTCGTCTCCGCCGCAGCTTTTATTTTCCAATCTTTGTACTGCTCGCCTCCGCAGGTCTTTTTTTTCTGCTATTTTTCTCCAATACCCTGACGGATCGTCTTGTTTCATATGTCTGCGCCTCTGCGTTTGGCCGGCCAGTGGTACTTCATGGAGCCCATTTCGAATTCCCAACAAGGGCAGGGATCGTTTTTCGCGTCAGAGAGATCGATCTCAGGCCGATGTGGCAAGGGACCGATTCCGCGGCGAGTCGATTTATTCACCAGCACGATCTGGACGAATGGCTGGAACTAAAAGACACTCTCTGGATCCTTAAGTCCCGTCGCGGCCGATGGTTTTTGCGTCTCCTCAATGCACGTGCGGGAGAAATTTCGATCAAAGGCGGGCTATGTTTGGATAGGGGCCGCATTGTTCGGTGGAATGGGGCGATCCACCTGCCCAGGTCATTGTCGGAGCGCTTTCCGCAGATCGTCGAAAAAAGATTCGCTCAGGACGCTCTTGGGCGTCGCCTGTTCAAGATGACATGGGCGGGCGGACAGTGGCGGCTCTGGGGGCGATCCGGCCCGGTGCTTGAAGCTAAATGGCAGTAAAGGTATACTGACGTTCCTATGAACGACCCCAAAGAGACACAGCAGGAACTGTTCGGAGAGTTTTCGACGACGCCCAAAAAAGCGGATCGCTTCGCGCTTATTTCACGCACTCAAAAACCAATTTTTTTTAGCACCAACACCGAGCAATTACTGATGGCGGGTATCTTGTTCATTCTGGTTTTATGTGGCGTATTTTTTCTTGGGGTGATGCGTGGGAAGGCGCTTTTGGGTCAACCCATCACAGAGGCGCCCATGAGACAGCAGATCGTTGCGCCGAGAGCGGTTGTTACGCCGATTGCCGCTGTGCCCGTGCCCGTCGCAAAAAAGCCCCCGCCAGGCGTAGAGGCCGTCTCAAAACCCT
>JANNFA010000248.1:0-11558 GCA_031379345.1 Candidatus Omnitrophota bacterium
GTAGGATGTCTGCTTTATCCCACGGAACTATTAGGGACGTAACTCGTGGGGATAGGCAACTCTTCCAAAAATGGTTCTTGTACATCGTGATTCCGATCTTGATCATCTTACCAATTGGTAAACTTCCAAGCATAGGTGCGATACGTTGATTGATGGCTATGTCTGATACTTGATGCGCTTCGTCGATTACGACGATGTGAAAGTGGTGTCCTTCGTTCATTGCAGCCATGTCTGCGGACAGGGCCAACATCTCTGATCCATTGTCAAATACAAGTCTGGACTATCAACGCCCAGGGCGAGGACGTCGTGGCCGGTATCCGCACGCCGAAACCCATCTCGGAACTCAAACGCGTGATGCCCAAGGCCTACGCGCAGCTCGAGAGCATCTACCAGACACTCGAAAAGCATTTCCGCGACATGCAGGACATCGAATTCACCATTGAAGACCAAACGCTTTACATGCTGCAGACCCGCAACGGCAAGCGCTCGGCGGCCGCAGCCGTGAAGATCGCCTGCGACATGGTGCGCGAAGGCCTCATCAATAAAGAGGAAGCGCTGATGCGCGTTTCTCCTGAACAGCTCGACCAGCTTTTGCACCCCATGATCGATCCTAAGGCCAAGGTCAACGTGCTCGCGAAAGGTCTTCCGGCCTCACCGGGTGCCGCGGTCGGACAGGTTGTTTTCAATGCTGAAGACGCGATGGAAGGGGCGAAGAAGGGCAAGAAGACCATCCTTGTCCGCCAAGAAACTTCTCCTGAAGACGTGGGCGGCATGGCGGCGGCCGAAGGTATTCTAACCGCTACGGGCGGTATGACCAGCCACGCGGCGGTCGTCGCACGCGGCATGGGAAAATGTTGCATCGCAGGCTGCGGAGCGATCCAGATCGACAAGGGCTTTTTCTCCGTGAAGGACAAAGCGGGTAAAGTTATCAAAGTTAAACAAGGCGACTTCCTCACGCTCAACGGTTCGACCGGCGAAGTGATCCTTGGCCAGGCGAAGCTCGTGGACGCGGAACTGGGAAGCGATTTCAAACAATTTATGAGCTGGGCCGATGCGGTTCGCCGTCTCAAGGTCCGTACCAATGCCGATACCCCCGAAGATTCCAAGATCGCACGCGAGTTCGGCGCCGAAGGCATCGGTCTATGCCGCACGGAGCACATGTTTTTCGGTCCCGGACGTTTACAGCCGGTACGCGAAATGATCCTGGCCGACGACAAGGCTGCCCGAGAGAAAGCGCTCGCGAAGCTCGAACCTTTGCAAAAAGGCGACTTCAAGGGAATTTTCAAAGCGATGGCCGGTTTGCCGGTGACCATCCGTCTTCTGGATCCGCCGCTTCACGAGTTCCTGCCGAAAGAGGGCAAGGAAATGATCAAGGTCGCCAAAGAGCTCAAGATTTCTGTCAAGGAGCTCGAGCAGAAGGTCACTCAGCTCCACGAAGTGAATCCGATGCTGGGCCACCGCGGCTGCCGTCTCGCGATCACGTATCCCGAGATGTACCGCATGCAGACCAAGGCTATTTTCGAGGCGGCCTGCGACTTGGCGAAAGAAGGCCTTCGTGTGGTGCCTGAAGTGATGATCCCGCTGGTCGGCATGATGGGGGAACTCACCTTCACGAAGAAGGACGTCGTCGAGGTGGCGGAAGAAGTAATGAAGCGCCGCAAGACCAAGATCGATTACTTGGTCGGGACGATGATCGAGATCCCTCGCGCGGCTCTGATTGCCGAGGAGCTCGCGAAAGAAGCGGAGTTTTTCAGCTTTGGCACGAACGACCTGACGCAGATGGCGTTCGGTTTTTCGCGCGACGACGTGGGCAAGTTCTTGCCGCATTATATTGAACAGGGGCTTCTGAAGGTAGACCCATTTGTGTCCATCGACCAAACGGGCGTCGGGAAGTTGATCGAGATGGCCGTTTCCAAGGGCCGTGCCACGAAACCGCAGCTCAAAATCGGTATCTGCGGCGAGCATGGGGGCGATCCCTCCTCGGTGGAGTTTTGTCACCGTTCGAAGCTTGATTATGTCAGTTGTTCTCCGTTCCGCGTGCCGATCGCGAGACTCGCGGCAGCACAAGCGGTTCTAAAAGAAAAAAAATAGTGGATGCACTAAAACTCTACATCAAAGACATCCGCCACATCCCTCTTTTGACTCCAGAGGAGGAGAAGAAGACGGCGCAACGCGTCAAGAAGGGCGACGCGCAGGCGCGACGTCACATGGTGCGTTCTAATCTGCGTCTCGTGATCAATATTGCGAAGCAGTATTCGCGTTATGGCGTACCGCTTCTCGACCTCATCGAAGAGGGAAACCTCGGTTTGATGAAGGCCGTCACAAAGTTCGATCCCAAACTCGGCTATCGTTTCTCGACATACGCTACTTGGTGGATCAAGCAGCATGTGACACGAGCGCTCGCGGACCAAGGAAAGACGGTACGCATCCCGGTGTATATGGTCGAGCTGCTCGCCCGTTTTCGCAAGGTGCAGGAGAGACTCATGCACCGCCATCGTCGCAAGCCGAAGGTGTCGGAGCTTGCTCGTGCGATGAAACTGACGACTGGAAAAGTAAAAGAGATCATGCAATACGACCAGGGGACCACATCGCTCGACCAGCCGGTTGGAGAAGAGGGCGAGGCGTCGGTGATGGACATGATCGAAGACCCTAATACAAACGTCTCTCAGATAGACGGAATTTTTCGCTCCGAACGTATCTCGGGTCTGCTCTCGCAGATGAATGCCCGCGAACGTGAAATTCTCGAACTACGATTTGGCCTCAAAGATGGCGAGATCCACACGCTGAATGAGGCTGCAAAACGATTCAATATCACGCGGGAGCGCGTGCGTCAGATTGAAATGGCCGCGCTCAAGAAACTCCGCGTTCTCGCCACTGCCCAAGAACTGTAATTCCACCCCTTTCGCCCCGGTAGCTCAAATGGATAGAGCACAGGTTTCCTAAACCTGCCATGACCGTTCGATTCGGTCCGGGGGCACTCTTGCGGCGATTATGTTTTTGTCTCCGGGCCACGACACGGTAGGTCGTGCTCCCTTCGACAAAAACATAATCGCCGCTTTGCTATTTTGTTTTGGGGAGTGCGGGGACTTTCGGTGGACTATTCGGAGTATTTGGGGTACTGGCCATTGTTTTAGGAGGTCTGGGCGCGTTGGGGTTTTGAGCTGTTTTCGTACGAGCTAGGATATCTACGGGGGCAGGCTGGGCGTCTTGGGTATCACTTAGACGGACGGACTCATCGACCCTAACCGGCTTACTGTCGACCTTCTCCATTGAAGTTTGAACTGGCTGAACTTGGATTTGAACTGCAGCGGGCACCGTTGGGGTCGCGGTCCGCTTGTTCATTGTGGTTTGGATCTGGGGTTTAAGAATGTCGGGTGCATCGGAAATTGACGGCGGAATTTGAGTGATGTCTTGAGGTGCTTTGGGGGGGAGATTTGTTCCCAGAATACCGTGGTTCTGCGTGATTGGAGTTTTCGGGATCTTGGGCAATAATGCGGACGCTTCAGCGTCCGTGCTTTCCGGTTCTTCCGTGGAATCCGCGGCGGAGGGGGAAGGTGGAGCTTCCGGCTCGACCGCTATTTTTTCAATCTGTTTTTTGCGCGTCCGTCCGAAAAAAGAACCCGAATCTTTTTCCGAGGCGATGGAAAGCGCCGGTTGAAATAAAAAAACCGCTAAGAGGAGATAGACAATCCGAGTTTTCGTCACAAGTGAAGTGTAGCATGGCTCTTGCGCGGTTGCAATATTATGGCGAATAAGATAACATATTCTTCCATGGCAAAAAAAAATGACAACCGGTTATGGCTCTTAATACTCTCCGTCAGCCTCCTGCTCAACGCCTATTATTTATTCTATAAGAACAAAGATAAAACAGATCAGGTACTGGCAACGGCTGGTAGTCAGGCCTTCCGCTGGAAGGACGTCTCCGAACAGGGCCAGCAAGGTTTCCGTCAGATGGATCGCTCTTATTATCTTCTCATGAAGACGGAGGCTGAGCGATGGGCCGAGAATTATGTCCTACCAAAAGAAGCCGAGGCCAGGGGTATGACCCTCGACGCACTTTTGCAGGCGGAGATTCTAACTGAGGTGCAGGTCTCGCCTGAAGAGACCCAGTTGCGCTACGCACGCTCCCCTTTGGCCGATCAGCAACCTTGGCCCCAAGTTCTGCAGCAGATCGAGGCTGACTTGAAACGCGTCCGCTACCAAGACCGGAAAAGAGAATATATTAAAGGCCTATTCGCACGCCATGGTGTCCGCTTTGACCTCGTGGTCCCCAAGTCTTTTGATGGCAAGGAGCCGGTCACGCCCTCCCGTTTTCCAGTGTATGAACCACCGGCGCCTGACCCACTTGTGCCGTCGCTCGGGTCGGTAGATGCTCCTGTCGTGATCGAAGTGTATTCGGATTTTCATTGTCCGTATTGCAAGCAGTTCTCCGGCACGCTCAAGGAATTGGAAGCACAATATTCCGGAAAACTACGCGTATTGTTCTATCATTTCCCTCTTTCCATGCATCCCGGCTCTGAGCTTTCGCACCAGGCCTCTGTTTGCGCGCAAGAACAGGGAAAATTCTGGGAGTACCATGACCGCTTGATGACGCTGAATGAAAAACCAGACGCGGCGATACTCTCAAGATTAGCCGCGGAAACAGGCCTCGATACCAGCTCTTTTCAGAAATGTTATGACGGCGGAAAATATAAATCCCGAGTCGAAGAAGACATGCGGCGAGGTCGAATGAATGGAGTCACAGGGGCGCCTGGGTATCTTATTAATGGCCGACTCCTCGCGGGTGCGATGCCTATCGATCAATTAAAGAAGATCATCGACTGGCAACTGAAACCAGAAGGAGCTTATCCGGGACCTGTGAGGCAGCAGCCGGGAGCCGCTGCGCCCGCCAACGCGCCACAGCCCAGTCGCGGATTAGATCCTGCCACAAAATACCAATTTCCTGCCGATTGGCTGAAAAAAGGTCCTTCCAAAGGGTCTGAAAACGCGCCGGTGACCGTGATAGAGGTCATGGATTATAATTGCCCATTTTGTCAGAAGGGAGCCACGATTTCCGAACAGATTCTGGCTGCCTATCCAGGCAAAGTGCGTGTTGTCCCGAAGAATTTGCCTCTTCCCATGCACCCGAATGCCCCAAAGACCGCAGAGGCGGTGTTGTGCGCAAACGAACAGAATAAGTTCTGGGAATTCCGGAAAGAATTGTTTGGAGATTCTTGGACCAAGTTCACTGTAGAAGATATGCGTGCGATCGCGGTAAAACTACAAATGGACATGAGTCTTTTTTCGGCTTGCCTCGATGGGTCCAAGATGAAGCCGATCATCGAAGAAGACATGCGCGTCATACAGTCTCTGGGAGGGACCGGCACGCCGACCTTCTTTGTGAATGGCACACCGATCGTTGGCGCTCAACCCTTCGAAAGTTTCCGCAAGGTCATTGACGAGAAGTTAGCAGAAAAAAAGTGACTTTTTCTGAGCTGGTCAGCCAGCTGAAGAAATTTCCATTCGATGAAATTCGCAAGGAACAGGACGGTTACTTCGAATTCGTCGTCTCCGTAAAACATTTGATTGGTCTCTATCCCATTTTTGAGGGTTATTATGGGGTGCCGTTCAAGCCCGCCGGGATCTCCCCAACTCCCAGAGCGCAAGATGTGACGAAGAATTACGGCGGTATCCAGACCCAGCAGACCCTGTATTACGCAAGCCGAGGGAGTATCTCAGACTGCGCGATGATATGGCCCTGGAATGACGGAAATCATGCTACCGTGAAGATGGCGCGGGGGATGGTCGGGGGAGAGACCTAGCTGCGATTTTCTAACCGGACCGCTTTCAGTCTTTCGGCGCCGAATGCGCTCACCCTTCTTCTAGATAAAAAAAAATCCCTGCCTGCCGGCAGGCGGGCGACGCTCATAGACCTTACCCAATCGAATCCGACGGTCTGCGGATTTAAGTCGCTCGACGCCAGTTCTCGCTATGAACCCGACCCGCGCGGTCTCCTCAAGGCGCGCGAAGCGGTGTGCGCCTACTATGCGGATAAAAATATAAAAGTTCATCCGGACGATATATTTCTTACCTGCGGTACGAGCGAGGCTTATTCGATCTTATTCCATCTTCTCTGCGATATGGATGACGAAGTTCTTTGCCAATCACCGGCGTATCCGCTTCTAGACCATCTGGCGGCGTACGCAGGAATTACGACACGTCCTTTCAATGCTCTTCCGGTAGACATAGGAAAAGCGAAAGCGGTCGTTGTCGTGAATCCCGCGAATCCGACCGGTCTTTACGCGGATCTCCCCGCTTGGAGCGACCTAGAGCGCTATTGCGGGAAGCATGAGATCCCTATCATTTCCGATGAGGTGTTTTTTGATTTTGATTGGCGCGACCGCCCTCGAGTTAGCGGAGCCTCTCGTACGACCGGCCTTCATTTCACGCTGAGCGGTGTTTCGAAGATGCTGGGATTGCCGCAGATGAAGCTCGCCTGGATCGTGCTGAGCGGCCCGGAAAAAGAGCGCCGCGAAGCGGCTGTCAGGCTTGAGGCGGTCGCGGACGCGTTCCTGTCCGTCAACGCCCCCTCGCAGAATGCGCTTTCTTCATGGCTCAGGAACAAAGACAGTTTTATTGAGGAAGTGAAGGATCGGGTTAAGACTAATTTTGAGACGTTGAAAAAAGTGATGGATCGGCCCATCCCCCAGCCACAGGGAGGCTGGTACGCGCTTGTGCCCGTTCCCGAGGGAAGCTCCGATGAAACTCTCGCTCTCCGTCTTTTGGAGGAGCAGAATGTAGTCGTACATCCAGGATATTTTTTCGACCTTGAAAAAGAGTATCTGGTTGTGAGTCTCTTACCGGACCCGGCGCTTTTTTTGGAAGCCGCGAGCCGTCTCGCAGAAACGGCCGGGCTTTGAGTCCTATTCGCCAAAAAGGGAACCTTCTTGTTTTTGCAGCCTATCTTGCATTTTTCTGTGTTCTTTTCTGGCCGGTCGCGTTCGGTGAGCGAAGTTTTGCCTCTCCAGACATCTACCCTTATTATTATCAGATATGGAAGTTCGCCTGTGAAGAGATACATCTGGGACACCTGCCTTTGTGGAACCCTTACGCCAGCTTTGGCACGCCGTTCGCCGCGAATCCGCAGAGCTGTCTGTTCTATCCGTTCTCAGCGATCTGGATGGTCGGAGATTTCACGCGCGGCCTAAACATGTACATTCTTTTTCACCTGGCTTTGGCGGCATTTTCTACGTATTTTTTTATGCGCGAGCATGAGGCTGCAAAAGCGCCGTCACTTCTTTCCGGTTGCGTGTTCTCTCTTGGCGGCTATGCCATGTCGACCGTGCGTCTGACGATCTCTTTATGTTCGGTCGCTTATTTTCCCTTTGTCCTGGTCTTATTCGCCCGAGCGCTCAAGAGTAAAGATTTCCGTTGGAAGGCCGGCACGGCGGGCGTTCTGCTTTTGCAATATTTAGCCGGCGATCCGTCGATAAACGGCGTGACGCTCGGTGTTTGTTTTATGATGGGGGCTTTGCGCGGCTGGCGAGGCCTCCTTGTGTTTCTAGAAACGGCGCTTCTTTTTCTTGTCTTGGGCGCATTCCAAATCATCCCTTTCGCAGAATTTGTTTCGCTTTCAAGTCGGCCTGTGGCGGATTATGCGGCGGCCTCTAAATGGAGCTTTCCTCCAACGAACCTCTGGGAGCTTATTGTTCCGCCGACCGTGAGGGTCTCAACACGCGTGACGAAGGAAGGGATGCCTTGGCTTGAAAATGCCTACGCAGGTCTTGTTGCCGTTTTTCTCTCTCTCTTTTGTCTGCGCCGCAATGTCCGCCGTTTTGAAAAAAAACTGTTTCTACTGTGTGGAGCGGGACTCTTACTTGCTTTCGGCCGATATGGAGTCGTGCATGCACTGCTTTATCGTTTCGTCCCTCTTTTTAGCCTCCTGCGTTACCCGGAGCGCTTTCTTTTTCTCGCCTTTTTTTCTCTGGCCTGTCTGGCCGGTCTGGGTCTGGCGTATTTTTCCCGCGGAAGACGCTGGATTTTTTTTGCGGTAGCCCTGCTGATGGTAGCCGACCTTGTTTTAGCAAACACGGCCCTTCACACCGTTCCTTTAAAGGTCTTCCAAGCGAAGCCGGAGAATGTGCGCGTCGTGATGTCCGACCCCGGTTTGTTTCGCGTGATGGCCTCGCCGCAAATGCTCAATAAGGCTTATCACCCCAACGAGAACACCTCGCTCGAGACAGAACTTGCCGACCGCCGCGACCAGTTTTTCCCGAATCTCCCGCAGGCAGACCGCCTGCACTCCTTATGGAGCTACGAATCCGTTTATCTTCGCAACGTGCAAGCTCTTTTACAGTCTTTTATTGGCAGGGAGCCCTCCGATGCGAAACGATTTTGGGATCGATGGAACATTCGCTATATTGCGAGTCCCGCCGAGGCGGTGCCTGGTCTAGAGAGGGCGAATGTGACGGTGGCGGCCAATTTATTCCGAAACGCCGATGCTTGGCCGCGGGCCTATTTTGTGCCGGAAGCGCGTATTGTGGCAGAAGCGGATGGGTTGCAAGTGACCGGAGAGGAGATGCCGCAGGCAGTGGAGGTCACGCGCTATGAGTCGGACCGGGTCGAGATGCGCGTGGAGGCGCCGCAGAATGTTTGGCTAATTTTCACGGATGCTTTTTATCCGGGTTGGCGGGTGTCTGTGGATGGGAAACGCGCGAAGATCGTGCGCGCGCAAAAGGCTTTTCGCGCCGTATGGATAGAAACAGGGATCCACCAAGTCGAATGGACTTTCAAACCCTTGTCTTTGCAGATAGGAAGCCTGCTTTCATTGGCAGCCCTCCTATTTTTGCTTATCCGGCTAAGGTTCTATAATAAACTAATTTAGTTATATATAACTCTATTTTATATGATTGTATTATAATGAAAATGCTTGTATAATCCTCGTCATGGCTATTGAAGAAATTCACGCATGGAACCACCATATTTTTGACGAGAAACTCCGCAGCCAGCTCCTGCCCGAAGAAGAGGGGGAGATACAGCGTTTTGAGAAAGAGATCGCCGCTCTCGAGAAAGGCGCTCTGGATCCGGACGACTTCCGCCGTTTCCGTTTGAACAACGGTATTTATGGCATCCGAGGCGCTGAGAACCGCCATATGATCCGCATCAAGATCCGGTGGGGGAACCTGAACGCGCTTCAGCTGGAACGCATCGCAGACATCACCGAAAAATATGCTCCAAACAAACTCGCGCATGTCACGACGCGTCAAGCCATCCAGATGCATGAGCTTCTTCGTACGGATGTCCCGGCGATCCTGAGAAGTTTGATGGAAGTAGGTCTCACGTCCCGCGAGGCCTGCGGCAACACGGTACGCAATGTTACCTGCTCCCATTATGCGGGCATCTCACCCAATGAAGTTTTCGATGTGATTCCCTACGCGGATCTTCTGAGTCTTTATTTTTTAAGAAATCCAGTTTGTCAGAACCTGCCGCGCAAGTTCAAGATCGCATTTGAGTCGAGCCCCAAAGAAGACTGGGCAAAGATCGGCATCCACGACCTCGGCTTCGTCGCGGTCACAAAGACCGTGAATGGCAAGGAAGTCCGTGGATTTAAAACGTATGTCGGCGGGGGTCTCGGAGCCACTCCTTTCCCGGCCCAGCTATTAGAAGAGTTCACGCCGGTCGAGCTTATGCTTCCCACTGCAGAAGCGGTCATCCGTCTTTTTGACCGGAACGGCGAGCGCAAGGACAAGAACCGCGCGCGTATCAAATATCTCGTGGCGAAGTGGGGGATCGAGACTTTCCGGCAGGAGTTCCTTTCCGAGCGCAGACAAGTGGCGATGACCGGCTCCGGCCGTGAAGCTTTCTGGAAATTGAATCTCGCGGAATACAAGGCTCCCGCGTTGAAAACTCCCGCACCCACAGACGCGCCGGTGATCCTTCCCGGTTTTGAGGACTGGAAAAAGACGAACACCTTTGAACAGAAACAAAAAGGGTATTGGGCCGTGAACGTGCGCTGTCCGCTTGGCGACATCGATCCGCCTCAGATGCGCGCGCTGGCGAAGATATCCCGGGAGTTTTGCGGCGGGCATCTTCGTACGACCATCGCGCAGAACCTTCTTTTACATTGGGTCCCTGAAAAGTCGCTGCGCGCACTTTTTGCGAAGCTCCAGCCTTTGGGTCTGGCGGAAAAAGGCGCCGAGACCATCACCGATATCACGCGCTGTCCGGGTGCCGACACCTGCCAGATCGCGATCACCCATTCAAAGGGCCTGGCATTTGAAATGGGCAAGATATTTTCAAACGGCTACGGTTCCGACTCGACATTCCGTGACATCACGATAAAAATTTCCGGCTGCACAAACTCCTGCGGCCAGCACCACATCGCGAACATCGGTTATCACGGCGCTTCCAAGAGCGTGGACGGAAAAGCGGTGCCTCACTATCAGCTCATGGTCGGCGGTTATACCTCGACCGAGGGCGTGGCCGTATTTGGCAAGCGTATCGCGCAGATCCCTGCACGCCGCACGCCCGATGCGACGAAAGCCATCCTGGACGCTTTTAAGAGCGGGAAGCAAGGAAGTGAAACGTTTCTCCAGTGGTACGGCCGTGTTGGGGCAGATTCTCTCAAAAAAATAGTCGAACCCTTCACGACTATCCCCTCCGACAATCCTCTGATGTACGAAGATCTCGGCGACCCCGGGAAGGCGTTCAAGTTGGAAGTCGGTAAAGGGGAATGCGCCGCTTAGTTCTCGCAAGCTTGTATATTCGTACGTAATATGGTACGCTTTAATCAAGGGAGAGAACCATGACAACATTGACCGCAAGCAAGGCGAGGGTCGGCCTCTACAAGCTTTTGGATAAAACGGCGGAGTCCCACGAGCCCATTCAGATCACGGGCAAGCGGCACAATGCCGTTCTTGTCTCGGAAGAGGACTGGGCGTCTATGCAGGAAACCCTTTATCTTTTGTCTATTCCAGGCATGCGTGAATCCATCCGGAAGGGCCTCAAAACGTCCGTCAAGAAATGCGACTCTACGCTTAAGTGGTAGGCTGGAAAGTCGTATTTACCAGAGAAGCCCAGAAGGACGCCCGCAAGCTTGCCTCTGCGGGGCTAAAGCCCAAAACGGAAAAGCTTCTCAATGTCCTCGCTGCAAACCCATTCCAAACACCGCCTTCATATGAGAAGCTAATGGGCGATTTGGCGGGCGCCTATTCCCGTCGTATCAATATCCAGCACCGTCTTGTCTACCAAGTCTTAAAAGATGCGAGGACCGTGAAAGTTATCCGAATGTGGACGCATTATGAATAACTCCTGATATAATTACATTCGTGAAACAATACCTCGATCTTCTTCGCACCATCCAGCAGAACGGCACCGCCAAATCCGACCGCACCGGCACCGGGACCAAGAGCATCTTCGGTTATCAGATGCGTTTCGAACTTTCGAATGGTTTTCCGCTCGTCACGACGAAAAAGATCCACGTCAAGGCAGTCGTCCATGAACTGCTCTGGTTTCTCAAGGGAGACACCAATATCCAATATTTAAAGGACAATGGCGTCGGCATTTGGGATGAATGGGCG
>JANNFA010000215.1:0-2225 GCA_031379345.1 Candidatus Omnitrophota bacterium
CACTCAAAACCGCGCTGACCAGCCCCGCCAATCCTGCAAGGATGAGCCCTAGATGGGTCCAGATCCATGCGTCTGAAAGGGAGGGGCTCATCGAGGAGTCCTGTCAAAACGAGCTCTCTCTGCTTCTTTCATATGAAATGAATGGGCCTCTGTCGGAAATCGTCCGCTCTTTACCTCGCGGACATAGCGCGTGACAGCCCTTCGCGAGCGCTCGTCCATGTTGTCGTAGGATTTGACGTGTTTGGGTTTGAATTGCTTGAATGAGCCGATCAGGTCCTGATAAACAAGCACTTGCCCGTCGCAGTACATGCCCGCACCGATGCCGAAGGTCGGAATTTTAAGTGTTTGGGTTACGGCCTGAGCGACATTTTTTGGAACTAGCTCCATGAGCACCGAGAAAACACCCGCCTTTTCCAGCGTTTTTGCCTGGAGGAGCAGCGCGCGTGCCTCGCGGGCCCTTCGGGCACGCACTTTAAATCCGCCGCTTTTGGCCGCTTCTTGTGGAGTGAGCCCGATATGCCCCATTACGGGGATGCCCGCCTCTAATATTTTTTTAATGATCTCCAAGGCATCGCGGCGCCACTCTACCTTGACCGCGTTGCAACCCGCCTCTTTCACAAATCTCTTGGCAGCCAAGACGGCCTTCGCGGCTCCAGAACGAACTGCCTGATATGGCATGTCTCCGATGATAAACGCCTTGGGAGCGCCCCTCCGCACGGCTTTGGCGTGATGAAGCATCTGCTCAATTGTTACCGGGAGCGTCGAAGAGTAACCTAAAAGCACCATCCCCACCGAATCGCCAACCAATTGAATGTCGACTCCGCACTCAAAAAGAATGTTCGCCGTAGGAGCGTCATAGGCGGTAAGCATCGCCCAGCGCTTGTGATTTTGTTTAGCGTGAATGAAGGAGGCGCGAATACTCATAGAGGGTAAGAAGGTTCTCAATGACCATGAGCGTCGTGAGGGGGCCTACGCCGCCAGGCACCGGAGAGATGTAGGAGGCGCGTTCTGCCGCTGCCTCAAAATCAACATCTCCCGTCACTTGGCCATTGACGACATTCTCCCCCACATCCACCACGACCGCGCCCGATTTGATCCATGCGCCCTGGATGAAATGAGGTTTCCCGATAGCCACGACCACGATATCCGCATCTGCGAGGTGTTTTTGAAGGTTCTGGGTGTCTTTGTGACAAACGGTGACTGTTGCGCCCGCATCAAGAAGCAGCGCGGCGGTTGGTTTTCCCACTAGATCGCTATGACCGACCATCACGGCATGCTTTCCGGATATTTTAAATTTAGGATCCGTGCGCTCAAGATGTTTTAAGAGGGCAAGCACCGCTTTTCCCGTGGGAGAAAACACGCCAAAGGGATTACGCTTCAGAAAAGTGCGACCCTCGATGTCTTTATCCAGCGGCATGTTCAAGAATATTTTTTCCGCGTTGACTGCCGACGGGATGGGCTGAAAAACGACAATGCCATTCACGGAGTCCTCTTTGTAAAGGCCTTCCAGCTCCGAGACAAGTTTGACCTGGTCGGCCGAGAAGCGTTTGTCTATATGGTGAACGCCGAACTTTGCAAAGATCCTGCCAAGATGCTTGGAAAAAACCTCGGTTGCCGGAGAGACGCCGACCTGGACGGTGGCGAGTGATAGCTTGAGTGGCCCACCCTGCTTTTTTTGAAGTTCGTCTATCTTGCGGCGGATCAGACTCTCATGATATTCCGCACTGGGACGCCCGCTGAGGATCTTTAGAGACTGGATCGCCACGCTCTCATCTTTCTCTGCGCGTTCTTCACGAAGGCGGACGTGTGGATGCCTTTTAAATTGATATCGACATTGAGCTTCGCGCTGTCAAACGCTGCGCGTAAAAGGACAAGAGCTTCGCGGCGATCGCTTTCGAGCCACGAGCTGGTACGCTCTCTTTCTTTTTTAGCCAATCTCGCCGCGTCTGCGCAGTTTTCGCAGATGGACAGCGGGGGTTTGGCGCCGTTTTTCAGCGCATTTTGCCAGGCGGAGGAATTTTTTTTTCTTAAAGTATGGGCTTTTTGAATGGCTTGAAATGCGGCGGCGTCTTTTGTGATGAGGCCGGTCAATCGGATACGCAGCGCGGCTGCCTTTGCGGCATTTCCTGAGGCATGTTTAAGTCGTTTATCGTTCAAGCGCGCGGTCATCTCGACAAGCGCGGCTCCGGTCGCCCCGACAAGCGCCGCGGCAGCTCCGCCGCCCG
>JANNFA010000266.1:0-5833 GCA_031379345.1 Candidatus Omnitrophota bacterium
CACAAAGCCTCTCTGAAACGATCAGCGACAATTCTTTTTTTTTCGATTTTTTAATCCCGCAATAAAGCCCCGAGGCCCTGAAACCAAGCGGTGCGGCAACGCCTCCGTTTATCTTCTTCATCAGAATCCGGCCGTTTCTTCAAACCCGCACATCAGGTTCATATTCTGAACAGCCTGGCCTGCGGCTCCCTTACCCAGGTTGTCGATGACACTCACGATGAGCGCTAGTTTTTTGGCTGGGAATACGCGCAGACCGATATCACAAAAATTCGTCCGTGTGACATTCTTGAGCTCAGGAAGCGCTCCGCCCGGATAAACATTCACAAAAGGCTCATCCTTGTACACTTTTTGATACGCACCCATAAGCTCTTCCGCGGTGATACTTTTGACCAGCGGCACGTAGATCGTCGAAAGGATCCCTCGGTTGAGGGGCAGCAGATGCGGAACAAATACGACACTCACCTCTTTTTTGGCGATCCGCGACAGTTCTTGATCCATCTCAGGCACATGCTGATGCTCAAATGGCTTGTAGGCTTTGAAAGACTCGTTCACCTCCGAAAAATTGAGTGATTTATCAGCTTTTCGCCCGGCTCCTGTGACGCCGCTTTTGGCGTCAATGCCGATCCCGGCGGTATTAAAGAACCCTTTTTTGATGCCCGGGTAAAGCCCAAGGATTGCTCCGGTAGGAAAACAACCAGGGTTCGCAATCAATTTTGCCGTCTTGATCTTTTCGCGGTTGACCTCAGGCAAACCGTAGACAGCGTGCTTTAAATTGGTTTCGTCCTTGTGGCCCACCTTGTAAAATCTTTCGTAAGTCGCTGTATCTTTCAAACGATAGTCCGCGCTGACGTCGATGACTTTTTTTCCGGCTTTAATAAATTGCGCGGCAACGCCCATCGAAACAGTGTGAGGCAGCGACAGAAAAACGAGGTCACACTTTTCAATCGCCTCCTCCACCGAGAAGGCACGACAATCCAGATCAAGTCTATTTTTTAAATACGGGAATATCTGCTGTATCTTGATATCCCGATCTTCTTTGCCGGAGACATAAGTGAGTCTTGCTTGAGGATGCCAAGCCAGAATGCGGACAATTTCTTCCCCGGTATACCCGGTCGCCCCGATCACTCCGACATTCACGGTCTTCATTTCATAACTCCTGACGTAGAGACATTTTGCGGCATGTAAAGAAACACGTATTATAGTGATAGTTTTGTGTTATGTCAAAAAATAAATATAGCGGCCGAGCATAACTCTCGGCCGCTACGTAAGTTACAACGATTCTCTTAGTTCTGTCTGGGGGACTATCTCTTCGAGAACTGGAAGCGGCGACGAGCTCCACGCTGACCGTACTTCTTACGTTCTTTCATACGGTCATCGCGCGTCAAGTAATCACCGCGACGGAGGAAGGTCTTAAGTGTCTCGTCATACTGAACGAGCGCGCGTGAAATGGCATGACGAATCGCACCGGCCTGGCCGGCGAGTCCGCCGCCACGCACGTTCGCTGTCACATCCACTTTTAAGGTAAGGCTGGTCGCCTCGAGGGGCTGCATGACCAGCATGCGTAACGTGGGCCGCCCGAAATAGACTTTCAATTCTTTTTTATTCACATGAATCAAGCCGGTTCCCTTTGATAGGAAAACCCGAGCGGTTGCTTCCCTGCGGCGGCCTGTGGCCGGATGTCTCACAACGCTCATACCTTCACCACTTTTGCTTGCTGGGCTGTATGCGGGTGTTCCGCGCCAGGATAGATAAGAAGATGCGTCAACATGCGCCTGCCGAGAACAGATTTCGGCAGCATGCCTTTGACGGCGCTCTTTAAGGCAAAGGTCGGGTCCTCTTTCATTACGCGCTCAAAGGTCCTCTCTCTCTGCCCGCTCGGAAAACCAGAAAAATTCTTGTAGATCTTGGTTTTGGCTTTATTGCCGGTAATGACGACCTTGGCGGAGTTGGTCACGATCACTCCGTGACCGGTTTCCACATGAGGCGTGTAGGTGGGGTCTGTCTTCCCCATCAAGATACGCGCGATACGAGCCGCTAAACGGCCCACAACCTGACCTTGGGCATCAATAGTTTCCCAGGGCCTGTTTTGATAATCTTTTTTGTCCGCGAAAAATGTCTTCATAATCTCCTCAAAGGAAAGCAAACAAGATAACATCCGAATTATGGAAAGTCAAGCCCGGACTATCGTTGGGTGCGGGGCCGCCCTGCGGGACGGGCTTGCGAAGGTTTTTGCTTCTGACCTTGCTGTGTCTGACCTTGTTGTGGCTGCGCTTCCTGCGGGCCTTGGTGCAGGTCTTGTTGTCGGGCCCGCTGTTGCTCATGAGGCCTATTCTCCATATCGTGTCGCTGCCGTCCGGAGACACCCTCCCCGCCCTGCCTTTGAATCTGCATCCGCTTGCCGATTGCTCCCACATCCGGAAGCTTTCCGACGCGGCCCCGCTCTACATTTTGCTGTATCCTGTGCTCAATACCCTCTTTAAAATGGGCTGCGTGTTGGATATCAATAGATTCCATGCGCCGCGGCGCCATTGGCGTGTCGCCCCGGCGCGACACAAAGGTCTTCTCAGAATTACGAACCACCACGGGCTCTGTTTCTTGTTTTTGACCCGCAGCATCTAATCCGTAAACGTAGACCTCCGAACTCGAGACGTTATAAACCTGGGTCTCGCCTTCAAGATAGGTCGTGCGGTATTCTGTGCCGCGCACGCTCGCGATAGCGGTTGGCGTTTGTACGTTGAATGTGGAATCTTTTGGCAATGACTTTAACTTCGCAAACACACCGCCGATCTCGAGCTCTACTTCGGGCGGAAGTAGCTTACGGATACGGATCGACGAGCTCTCCTCAATGCGCGTGACATTATTCCAGTCGCGGTCATAGGCGATGTCGACGTAACTGGACGGCCCGACACGTACCACGTCATCCACGGAAAGGAGGTCTCCCTCCGCCAAAACCTTGCCGCTGGTCGTGGAATTAGACAAGGTGGCTGTTCCTTCCACGCTCATGACCTCGCAATAAATATCCTCCGCGCGGCCGGTTCCAGAAAAAAGGAGAAAACTGACGGCAAGCGCCGTGAAAAGGCGGCTACTCAAGGCGTTCAACAGGCGTGTTGTTGTCCCCGTCCGTTTGACCATACACGCGGGGGCCGCTACGACGTTTGTTGCGCCATTTTGGCTGGGAAGACCGGCGGCGGGGCGGCCGCTGTTCGCCTGACTGCCTCGGCTCACTGGGCTGCCTCTGCGGCTCCGTCGGACGCTGTTTTGATTTGGCGGAAGAGACAACGAGTTTTCGTCCCAAGAAATCGACCCCGTTCAACGCCAGCGCCTTGACCGCATCGTCGGGCGACATCTCAATGAACGCATACCCCTTTAGCCGGCGGGTGATTTTATCGCGAATAAGATGCAGCGTTTTTACGCGCCCGTACTTCACAAACAGCGCACGAAGTTCTTCTTCTTTAACGCGGTAACTCAGATTGCCGACATAGAGACGGTTGATCGGCCCGGACGAGCCCGAACCGCTGCCTCCCGTAAAAAAATCCCGCAACGCACCCAAAAAACCTGATAAAAATGACATTCGACCTCCTTTTTGCTTTGAGCATCACGAGCTCGTACGCAACCGGGACAGCCTCGTGAAATAGGCAGTCAACCGGTCTGCGTGGAACGTCGGTATCACCACGACGCGTTCCACAAGGCCCGTCTGCTCAAGCGTATTTTTTTTAAATTCGATGGCATTGGATGCCATTAACACATACATCGCGACAAGCCCCAGGATCAACAAAACAAACGAACTCCTCATCTAGACAACCCAACAATGTCGCCGGAGCGTATCTCCTCGCGGGTCCTCCACTCAGGCAAAATAACCGCCCCGGACATCTTATCACGCGGCTTGGTAATCATCACCTTGCCGATTCTACGGCCATTCCGCACCACATCGAGAATGACGTTTTTGCCAAATCCATTCTCAAAACCGGCATCGACGACCACAAAACCGTATTCCGGATTCACAAGCACTACATTCGCTTCCCTCCGAGGGAACGCGACCGGCGATCCGCCGGCTGACTCATGCGTAAAAAGCCTATCCGGATTATCTAGAGACCAAGAGCGGTCACGATAAACGGTCTTCTCGACCTGCCGTTGAGATTCCTGCACCTGCTTGCGAAAACTAGGACTAAATTGATAACGAGCACCCTCGATGACCTGCTCTGGGCGAACCAGCGGGTAATCCGAAACCGTTTGTTTGTCGGCAGAACCCGCTCGCTCGATTGCGGTCGCACCTTCGGCGTTCACCTCGACGACCTTTTTGTCTTCTGGGGAGACGGGCGGCGGCTCCGGCTCATTTTTTCCGCTCATGCGCTCACCGACACCATGAAAGAAGGCTTGAAGTGCTTTGATGGGAGCGGGACAGAACGGTGCGGCCTGTTTTTTTTCGGCCGAATTTTTTGGAGTCTCTGTCTTCGAAAGATTTTTTTGAGCCTCTTTTTTTGGTGTCTCTTTCTTTAAAGCTATTTTTTTCGGTTCTTTTTTCTTTGGCGCGATCACAGGCGCCTCGGGAGCCCTTAGCGGAAAGAGGTAGATCGAGGTGTTGCCTAGATCAAAGGAGCAAATAACCATTCTGATCTCGTCGATCCCGATGAGAATGCCCGGGAATTTGAAGTTGAACGTCGCTTCTTCGCCAGGACCAAGACGGTCGCGCGACCACATCATCTCGGTCTCGCTGCGGTCATATCGACGCCCGTCATAAGCCACTAGAACAAGCTCACGAAATAGTTTTTCCGTCCCAATGGCCTTGTCGGAATGGTTAAAGACTTCTATCGAGAAGCCGTGCCCGCCCCCGACCACGCTGCTCGTATAGCCATAAGCGTAAATACGTTTATCGGTACCGGGACGGTTGTTAGAAAAATCTGCTATTTTATTGTTCTCGATAAGAAAAGTATCTTGCGCAAAATCCTCGCTCTTCATCTGCACACCATAAAAATCCGGCGCGGCATGCGCGGGCAGGGTCAGCGCGGCAAAAACAAATACAGCGGAGAGGGTGCGCTTATACAAAAGCCACCGCGTCACCCGCGCGTACATCGCTTCGCACCGATTCCGAGAGGATCGTCGCAGCGGAGACCGCCCCGCGCACCTGCTTGACCTTGGCTTTGGCCACAACCTTTCCCTTACGAAGGATGGAGAGCACCGTCCCGTTCCGAAGACCGTCCTGCTCTCCGATGTTCAGCGTGACAAAGTTATAGCTCTTATTGAACTCCAGGACACGCGCCTCATTGCGCTCGGGGACGGCCGGGGCAGCGTCAGAGACCGGCGCCCCACTTGAGGGTGTATACACAAAATTTTGAATGGCCTGGTCTAATTTAGCGGCGGGAGCGGCGGGAGAAGAATGCTCGACGGCTGTCGGCATGACAGGGGCGCGGCTCAATTCTTTTGGGGTCACACGCTTTTTGTTGTCCAAGGCAAGCCAATCCCAAAAATTGCGCTTGGGGGTTTTTTTGCGCGGACCTTGCTTCGGAACATTACTTTCCTTCACCACTTCTTGCTTCTCGATCTTCTTGGTTTTTTTTGGCGCCTCTTTTTTAAGAGGTTTCCTTTTTTCCTCCTTCACCGGCGCCGGAGGCGGCTGCGGACTGACCAATTTGGACACGGTCTCCTTTTTTGACCAGGGAAACAGGATGATCTTTGTCGCCCCAAGATCGAACGAACACACAACCATCTCGACATCATTGTTTCGAAGAGAGAGGTTGCCGAAAGAGGGCGCAAACGATATCTTTGAGCGCGGCTCAACGAAGGACGCGAGGTCTTCTTCGGTGTCGACGAGAGAATATTTTTTTCCGTCGCGGGT
>JANNFA010000280.1:0-7319 GCA_031379345.1 Candidatus Omnitrophota bacterium
ACGCAGCCCAACAGCTTGACGCACCGCAGGCCATTCAGTGTGCCGTGAGCGTGATGCACCGAATTCAGAATCTTGACCATGCACTCACGAGCCGCCGCGTAGCCTTGAGCCGAAAAATTACAGGCGAAATCATTGATCAAGAAAGCGACGCCGCTCGAAAGTGTCCAAGCTATTTTAGAGTCTTTGAATCAATGGTGGGGGCAAACAGGGGCGGCTATTTACGGAGCCGAATCAGGCGTTTTAGATGAATTGAGAAACGATGCCCGGACAAACTCGACGTTGCCATGGTTTATTGAAACGAAACGATTAACGAGGCTCATTGCGGAAGACCCATTGTTCACGGATTACGTGAATTGGAGATATGGCGGATCAAAGAAATCGCAGGCCTTGATGGGTGAAGAAATGATCCGCGATGCTCATGAGAAACTCATCATTCTCCGAGAGAGGTTGGCTCAGGCCAAGGCGAGTGTCGTTGAAGCTGGAACAGACCCGCAGTTTCTTGAGGCGCGTGTTGCCAAGGTGCTCGGCGGGGTGGAGCAGGCCCTTGTTACTAAACCTGCATCAGAGATCGAAACATTATGGCTTCGAAAGCAATTTGGTTTGGCCAGAAGGGTGCTTTACGAAATGCAGAAGACTTCTTCAGGCGCGAGGTTGAGCCAAACTTATACCCAAATTAAATCCGATATTCTGGCTCTTTTGGAGCGGAAATCCAAAGAGGTCCCGGAAGCCGCATTATCTGCTATTCAAGTTACCGATGAGCTCGGCCTGGGTTCGGAGACGTCGGTGCGAGGCGCCTTAAAGATTCTCATTGATGAAGGTTTTGTGGAAAGCGTCGCAGGAATAAATCCTAAGAAACATCCCATCTTAAGGTATCGGCTCATGGATAGCGGGGTCTCCGGCGCTCGGCTTTCTGTTTCGCCGGAAAGCCCAATTCGATTTGCGGAATTTTATGGGGCGCGATTGGCCCCGGTTTTGGCGGCTATTCCAGTCGGCGAGTTTCCGATGCTCTTGCCGATGGGTGCCGCGCCTGTCAGTGTTGGTTCAATCAACGGCGCTCGACTCGCAGAATTAGGGCGTGCATTTCGCCGGGGCGAATCCATGGTTTTCGAAGAGCCTACTGCGATATTTTCTGAATTTGCCGTGCAAGAAGCGAATGGACATTTGGCATCCGAAAGCGGTACGATTTCCGTTTTTGATGGGGCAATCAAAGCTCAGCTTACCGATTCCTCTGACATTATTAAAGGCATTATTGGCGTGAACCTGACGCGATTTACCGGCCAAAATATTACGGTTTTGAAGCTTGCGATCCGTGAATTACAGACAAAGTATCCCGGGGTGCAATTTTATTTTACGGGCGCACCTATTCCGGCGGGTGTATCCGGGGTTTCTCAGGCGATTTGGGATGCTGAAAAGAACCGTGTTCTTTTGACGGATATCCCCGGGGTCCTTGAGGGGATAGGATATGTGGTCCTGGATCGTGCGCCGGAGGACAAATTACAGCCCGCGAGACCGATATTGCATTACGCCACCTATCTTTTGAGCGTCCGTATTAATCCCAAGTCGGAGCTTATATCGGATGGCGTGATTGCGGAAGTGGGCCGACTGGCTGGAAATCCGACCACGGCTAAGCTAGACAGGGAGAGCATTGTCGGGTTTGCAAAGGGTGTACGTAGCGACCGCCTGTTGTTCCTAGCCAGAACATTCATGGTTCGGGCGGTAAAATTCGTCGAGGCCACTTTGACTGACTACATTGTCGCCCTCCAGGCCATGGGCCAGTCCGCCTAAGCCTATCCATTCATTGACAGCTTTTTCTTCAATATGTACCAGGCACCGAAGCGGATAAGGAGAATTGCGGCAAACATGAGGAAATAGCCGCTTCGGAGCCAGGTACAGAAGTACACATTGACGGTTCCCTAATTTATTGTTTTAATAGAAGTTATGGAACAACCTAGCGAATATATAGGTCTTTTGGTCACGTTCATCCTAGCGGCGGGTATTGCGTCGCTTATCCTACTATTAAACAGTGCGCTGGGCCCCAAAAACAAAACCAATCCCGCCAAGGGCCAACCCTTCGAATGCGGCAAAGATCCTTTCATGCAGCCCGCCGGCCAGTTTTCCGTTAAATTTTATCTCGTCGCGATGCTTTTTATCCTTTTTGATGTCGAAATCGTCTGGTTCTTTCCTTGGGCGGTCCTCTTGAGGAAATTGGGTTGGGTCGGCATCGGCGAGATGTTTGCATTCATCTTTGTTCTCTTGCTTGGCTACATCTATGCGTGGAAAAAAGGAGCTTTGGAATGGGACAAGTAGACGCGCCTCAGGCTCCCAATCTCGAAAAATTCAGTCTCATGACCACAAAGCTTGGCGATGCGATCGGCTGGGCGAGAAAGTTTTCCATCTTCCAATACCCCTTCGTGACGGCCTGCTGCGGGATGGAATACATGGCAACCGCCTGCGCTCACTATGATGTAGACCGCTTCGGCGCCGGTTTTCCGCGTTTTTCTCCTCGGCAGTCCGACGTGCTCTTCGTCGTGGGCACTATCAGTCACAAGATGGCGCCCGTATTAAAACGTATCTATGACCAGATGTGCGAGCCGAAATGGGTGGTGGCGTTCGGTGTATGCACCTGCACCGGCGGTTTTTATGACAATTATGCCACGGTGATGGGCATCGACACCATCATCCCGGTCGACGTTTACATTCCGGGCTGCCCGCCGCGTCCGGAAAATGTGCTCGACGGGTTGATGAAACTCCAAGAAAAGATCCAGAACCAAAAACAGGAAGTGTGATGAGCGACACGCCCGTCTATATCAAGCGCGAAGACGCCCTATCGTTTTTTAAGTCAAAAAAGAACGAAGGTTTCGATGTTTTGATGGACCTTTTTGTCATCGATTACCTTCATTGGGAAGAGAAGGCCGAGCGTTTCGAGATCGTTTATAATCTTTATTCCACGGCTAAGCGCGAGAGACTTTTTTTCAAGGTCAGTGTCCCAGAGAACGATGCCTTGCTGGATTCGGTGACTTCCGTGTGGCCGGCGGCCAATTGGTTCGAGCGCGAGGCATGGGACATGTTCGGGGTTTCCTTCAAGGGGCATCCGGATCTGCGGCGTATCCTGATGTATGATGGCTTCGAGGGACATGCGCTAAGAAAAGATTATCCATACAATAAACGTCAACCTCTGATAGGACCTATCAATTGAAAAAAGCCTACGCTTGTCTTGTATTGGTGCTTGCCTTAGCCGCGTTCACTCCGAGCGTTGCCTTTGCCGCCAAGAAAGCGGAAGCAGCTGCGGTCGACAAGGGCACAGCGGCGACACAGTTGGAGATGGGAAACACCTACGGCAAGCAGGGAAACTTTAACGCGGCCATTACCGCCTATGAAAAGGCGATCGCCGCAGACCCTTCGACTTTATTCGCGTATTCGAATTTGGGATACGCCTATGAAGAAAAAGGGGACGAAGACAAGGCGAGCGTGTATTTCGAGAAAGCGACCCAAATCGCGCCGCAAGATGCCATCGCCTGGTATGACTTAGGTGCGGCGTATATGAAGAAAAAAGACGGCAAAAAAGCGATCGAGTGCTATGAGCGTAGTTTTAAACTCGATCCCAAGCTCTATAAAAGTTGTATGAGTCTCGCGCTCGCCTATGAGGAACAGGGGCAGCTCGACAAGGCCTCCGAATATTTTGTCAAAGCGATGTCGCTTACCGAAGATAAAGAGATCAAAGACGCGATCATGCGGCAGGTAAGCCGCGCGACACCGGATAAATTTTAAAGTCGAAGGATTTTTTTTAAGTGGGAAAGCCAATACAATCTGACCGCAAGGCATCGGAAACGCGCTCGATGCTTCTCAATATCGGCCCTCAGCACCCGGCCATGCATGGCATCGTGCGTATCATCGCGGAGCTGGACGGAGAGACCGTGATCGGCGCCGATGTCGAGATCGGCTACCTGCACCGCGCCTTTGAGAAAATGTGCGAGCAAGGCCCTTATAACAACGCCATCCCTTATACCGACCGCCTGAATTACGTCTCGCCGCTTATCAACAATATCGGCTACTGCTTGGCCGTCGAAAAACTCATTGGCATCACGGCTCCTGAGCGCTGTCAGTATATCCGAGTCGTGATGAGCGAAATATCCCGAATTACCGACCATTTGACTTGTATCGGCGCTTCGGCGATGGAGTTGGGAGCGTTTACGGTATTCCTCTATATGATCAAGGCGCGTGAAATGCTGTACGAGCTCATCGAGAATGTCACCGGGGCCCGCCTTACGATCTCTTATGCTCGCGTGGGCGGCCTCAAGTCGGACTTGCCGGAAGGATTTGCCGAGAAGACGCTTGGATTTATGAAGGAGATCCGTCAGATCATCGTCGAGGTGGAAGGACTGCTCAACAAGAACCGCATCTTCGTCGACCGCATGGAAGGAACGGGGGTCATTTCAAAAGAAGATGCCCTAGCCTACGGCGTCACAGGGCCGTTTTTACGTTCCACGGGCTCGGAATACGATGTGCGCAAAGATCAGCCTTATCTTGTTTATGATCGTCTTGATTTTGATGTGCCTGTGGGAGAGAAAGGCGATAATCTCGACCGTTATTATGTGCGCATGGAAGAAATGAAGCAGAGCATGCGCCTTGTCGAGCAAGGTCTCGAAAAAATGCCCAAGGGCCCCGTGTTGGTTGATGTGAAGGGAAATGTGATTCCCGCCGCGAGGATGGTGGATGAGGCCAAGATGGGGCGCACACAGGATTTTAAGGGCAAGGTCGTGGAGGCGGACCCGACACTGGATGGGTCGGGCGGTGCGGGGCATGGGGCGGTCTATGCAGAGAACAAGAGCGTATCGCTTCCCGCAAAAGAAGATACCTACGGCAATATCGAAGGCCTGATGAATCATTTTAAGCTTGTGATGCACGGCCATGGTCTGCGTCCCCCGAAGGGGGAATCCTATTTTGCGGTCGAGGGAGCCAACGGCGAGCTCGGTTTTTACGTGGTGAGCGATGGCAGTGATCGTCCTTACCGCGTACGGGTCCGCCCCCCGTGTTTTTCTATCGTTTCGGCGCTTCCCAAACTCATTATCGGCGAGCAGGTGGGAGATATCATCCCGACATTCGGTTCGGTGAATATGATCGGCGGAGAACTCGACCGATGAGCGAAGCAGTTCTTAAAAGTCTCGACCCTGAAGCGCAGAAGATCGTTGCCAAGTATGACCAGAAGCGCGCGGCCACGTTGATGCTGCTTCATCTGGCACAAGACAAGGTCGGTTACGTGACCCCCGAGGTCGAGGCTTGGGTGTCAAAGTGGACCGATGTTCCCGTCGTCCATGTTCGCGGGGTCGTGACATTCTACTCGATGTACCATCTAAAACCGGCCGGACGCCATCACATCCGCTATTGCACTTCCACCAGCTGTATCCTCCAGGGGGCAGAGAAAGTTCTCTGCCATTTAAAAAAGAAACTGGGCATCGAAAATCATGAGACAACGAAGGACGGAAAGTTCTCTCTGGAAGAAGCTGAATGCCTCTGCAATTGCGATGCCGCGCCGATGATGCAGGTTGGCGATGACTATCATGTCGACCTTACCGAGAAAAAGATCGACCAGCTTTTGGACGGACTGAAATGAAGACCGAACCCGTTCTCTCGAGGAATTTTGACGTTGCGGATGCCTGGAAAATTGCCACCGCCGAAAGCCGTGGCGCGTATGTGACCGCTAAAAAGGTCCTGACTTCTCTTCAGCCCGACGAAGTCACGAACCAGGTCCTTGCCGCAAACTTGCGCGGTTTGGGCGGCGCCGGTTTTCCGACCGGCAAGAAATGGCAGTTCCTTCCCAAAGATGGAAAGAAACCTGTCTATCTCGTGGTCAACGCCGACGAAGGTGAGCCAGGCACCTGCAAAGATCGTTTGATCCTGGAACGCGACCCTCATCAGATGATTGAGGGGATGATCTTGGCGGCGTTCGCGATTCGTTCGCGCAAGGCCTACATCTATATCCGCGGCGAATACGTGCTGTCCTTCCGCCGGACTCAGGCGGCCGTCGATGAAGCGTACGCCAAAGGTTATCTCGGAAAAAACATATTCGGCAGTGGTGTCGATCTCGATATTGTGGTGCATCGCGGTGCGGGTGCTTATATATGCGGTGAAGAGACCGCGCTTTTGAATTCGCTCGAGGGTGGACGCGGTTATCCGAGGCTCAAACCACCCTTTCCCGCCATTGTGGGCCTATTCGGTTGTCCGACCATTGTGAACAACGTCGAGACACTTGCCTGCGTACCGCATATTCTGAAGAACGGCCCGGAATGGTTCGCAAAATTAGGCTCAGCCGGTAATGGCGGCACCCATCTATTCAGTCTTTCGGGCCATGTCAATAAGCCCGGGGTGTATGAATTGCCGATGGGCACACCCTTGCGCGAGATCATCGAACTCCATGGCGGCGGCGTGAAGGGCGGCCGCAAGCTCAAGGCTGTTATCCCGGGGGGTATTTCCGCCAAGATCCTTACGGCTGACGAGATCGATGTGAATATGGATTATGACTCTCTTCGCAATGCGGGAACCATGTTGGGTTCTGCCGGCGTGATGGTGATGGATGACAGTGTCTGCATGGTGAAGATGCTTTTTTATGCGACGAAGTTTTTCTCGCATGAATCCTGCGGCCAATGCTCGCCCTGCCGAGAGGGCACAGGCTGGGCGCACAAGATCGTCACGCGTATCTATGAGGGGCGGGGGAATTTGAAGGACCTCGATACGCTACTCACCATCGCGCGAAATATGGAAGGGCGTACTATTTGCGTGTTTGCGGACGCGGCGGCCTGGCCTATCCAAAGTTATATTACAAAGTTTAGAAAAGAATTTGAGGATTACATTGGCTAACATCACCATCGACGGCAAGCAGCTCACCGTCAAAGACGGCATCACCCTCATCGAGGCTATCGACCAGGCGGCGAAGACCGACCTGCCCCGTTATTGTTATCATCCCGGCCTTTCTATCGCCGGCAATTGCCGAATCTGCCAAGTCGAAGTGGAGAAGATGCCGCGCACGGTCATTGCCTGCAACACGCGCGTGGCCGAGGGGATGGTTATTCACACCAAATCCGCCAAAGCCAAAGAATCTCAGCAGGTCGTGCTCGAGTTTTTACTCGCGAACCATCCGTTGGATTGCCCTGTCTGTGACCAGGCCGGCGAATGTAAGCTGCAAGACTATTACATGGATTACGGTCTTTATGACCCCCGTTTCAACGACGAGAAAGTCAAAAAAACAAAAAAGGCTAAAGCAATTGGTCCCACCATCATGCTGGACCAGGAGCGATGCATTCTTTGCACGCGCTGTGTGCGCT
>JANNFA010000061.1:0-2827 GCA_031379345.1 Candidatus Omnitrophota bacterium
GTCCGCCGGAGACGGCATTCACGTGGATCTTATACGGAGAAAGTTCTACCGCGAGATAGCGTACGATGTTCTCAAGAGCCGCTTTGGAGATGCCGATGGCGCCGTAGCTGGGAGTGAAATGCTTCGCGCCAAGGCTGGAGATGCCGAGGAGATGTCCGCCATTTTTTTTCATGAGCGGAAGAGCTCCTTGCGCAAGCAGGAGAAATGCTTTTGCATTTACATCGAGAGAGATGTTCCAGTCTTTTTCACGCAGTTCGATGAGAGGTTTAAACACGCCCAGAGCCGCGCTGTGCACGAGCGCATCCAGCCGGTCCGTTTTTTTTCGTATCTCTTCAAAAATTACCGCCAGAGATTCCGCGTCACCGACATTTCCCGGCACAAGCGTCACCTGCGCGCCTTTTTTCTGTGCCTCACTTTTAAGAGCCTCCGCCGAGGCATCATCGCGCAGGAAATTGACAAAAAGATGGGCTCCAGCGCGGGCCTGGGAAAGAGTGATGGCCCGGCCGATACCACGTGTGCCGCCGGTGATAAAAAGGAACTTTTCGGTTGAACTCATTGGGCTAATGTAGCACACTGGAGCCCATGCCGAAAAGTCCCACTGAATGGGAGAAAACCCGCCTAGAAATCTGGAAAAGTTTCCTGCACCTTTTGGCCGCAGTCGTTCTGGGGCTTGGATTTTTCCCCATGGTGTTTTTTCTCGTCAGCGTCTGGCGCATGACCGGAAGTCAGCCTCTCTGGCTGCGTTCTCTGGCGTTTTCCTTCTCGATCGGCTTCGGCTATTTTATCTTTGGCACGGCCATCGTGTTCGTTTGCGTGATGACCAAGAACCTTTTCGGTTTCCGGGTGAAACCGGGTCTTCACTCCATCTACTCCAAAGAGACGATGAGCTGGATGGGCTACAATACGATGATTCTCATTGCGAATAGCGTTTTTCTCGACGTCCTCCGTCTTTCGCCGTTCCAGACTCTTTTTTACCGTCTCATGGGGGCCAAAGTCGGCAAAAATCCCAATATCAATACGGGTGGACTTGCTGACCTGTCTCTTCTTGAGCTGGGAGACAATGTGCTGATCGGAGGAGGGGTGGCGCTTATCTGCCACGCTTCGGAGAGGGGATATCTTAGATTGGAGCCGACAAAGATAGGCAACAATGTGTCCATCGGCATCAGCTCGGTGATTTTCCCGGGCTGTGAGCTGGGGGACGGAGCTGTGATCGCGCCCTGCAGCCTGCTTTCCAAGGGAACCAAAGTCCCTCCGAAGGGTCTCTGGGGCGGGAACCCTGCGGTGGACCTGCGCGCCCAACGACGCCAACCCACTCAGGATGTCTGAAATGCCTCTTGGTAATTCAAGCTCTTTCATGCTATATTGTTGCGACTAAAATTGAGCGTATTTTCTTTCTTAGATAAAGTGTCGGAAGTGGAAAAAGGCCAAAGCATTACGGCCTTTTTTACGTTAAAAGCCGACGAAGAGTTTTTACTCGACCATTTTGAAGGGTTTCCGGTGATGCCGGGCGTCCTTTTGCTGGAGTCGTTGAAGCAGGCGGCATGTGCGTTGCTCAAAAGCGAGACGGGCAAGGATTCCGCGTATCGTCTGGCGGCTGTGCACGGAGTGAAGTTCGGGCAATTTGTGAAGCCTGGGAACTGTTTCGAGATCAGTGTCCGGTTAACCGGACACGAAGGTCGACGCGCGGATTTTGAAGGCCGCGCGCGTCTGATCGAAGGCGAGACGCCCGGCGCCCGGGTGCTTCAAGCCGCATTTTCTTTGGTCCCATTAAAGTAAAGTCCAAGAAGGAGCTGATTCAGGAATGAGCCAGGATAAACAAGAGATCATCAAGACCGTTCGCAATATCATTTCCCAGGCTCTTAAAGTGGATGAATCGAAGGTTCAGCTGGAATCCTCGCTTATCAAGGATCTTGGCGCTGAATCCATCGATTTTCTTGATATTGTGTTTCGTCTGGAAAAAGCGTTCAAGATCAAGATTCCCAAGGGCGAGCTCTTCCCCGAAAAGATCCTTGCGGACGCGCGTTTTGTGAAAAATGGCCAGGTCACCCAGGCCGGCATCGATGAGCTCAAGACGAAGATGTCGAATGTAAACTGGGACGAATTTACCAAGAACCCCCAGGTTTCCAGCCTCGGCAATCTGTTCTCGGTCGGGATGATCGTGAATTACCTTTCCGACAAGCTGCAGATCGCCAGCAAGTAAGTCGTCTCCGTATGAGGCCATCCTTTCCTCTGGGGGTGGATATTCTTGAATGGAAAAAAGCGGGGGAATTCTACCGTCTGCACCGGGACCGCCTCACCCATTGGCTCACCACGGATGAAAAAAAATTTATCGCCGGAAAAAAGAAGCCGCACGAAGCGTTCGCGATGATATTCGCCGCGAAGGAAGCTGTTTCCAAAGCGCTCGGCATCCGAGTCTCCGGTCCTGATGCTTTAAAAGCCATCCATCTTAAACCGCGTACCTCCCGGAAGTTCCATATTTTGAATCACGCGGCGCTGGAGGTCACACTGAGCCGCCATCCGCGTTATGTGGTTGCCTGTTGCCTGCCGGTCTCGGTCTGATGCGCTGGGACCTTGTTGACACATTTTCCGTAATAAAAAAAGGGAAAATTTCGCGGGCCTCAAAAGAATTTTCCGGCGAGGAGGATTTTTTCTCCGAGCACTACCCCGGCGACCCCTGCGTCCCCGAACCGCTCTTTATCGAGATGATCGCGCAGGCCGGCGGTGTGCTCTACGGTCTTGGAATCGGATTCAAAAAAGAAGTGATTTTGGTTAAAATAGAAGATGCGGTCTTCCATTCTGCGGTCAAGCCTCCCTGCCGCCTCGAAAT
>JANNFA010000066.1:0-3478 GCA_031379345.1 Candidatus Omnitrophota bacterium
GGTGGGAGTAAAATGCCAGCGCGAGCGCTCCCAGGCGCTCAAACGATATTTAGCCAGACGGCCGTGGGTCGACATGATCGAAGCGAAGATGCGGGGAGTGGAGTCCAAGAAACAGCAGGAAACCGAAAAGATCCGCCGGCAGAAACGCAAGCGTTCACGCCGCGCGAAGAACAAGATGCTGGAAGGAAAACGCCTTCACTCCGAAAAAAAATCACGCCGCCGCCCGTTAAGGGATCTCGAGTAGGCCTTTTTTCGCTTCGATATTGGAAGGATTGACCGCAAGTGCGTCTTGGAATGCGCGGCGGGCGTACTCCGCGGAGCCTAAAAGCAGGTGCGCGTATCCAAGCTGGGTCATCGCCGCGTCATCCGATGGGTTTTCCAGCAGGATGTTCTCGTAAAGACGAGGGATCTCCTTGGCGTTCTCCGGGTCGATGTGGACGGCATTGTGGAAGGCGTCCGCCGCTCTCTCGTAATGTCCGGCGGCAAGACAGGTGTGGCCGAGAAGGAGATAGGCTTCGTCATCCTCTGGACTGAGAAAGACGATCTCCCCGTATATTTTTTCAGCCTCTTCGAATTTTTGTGCCGCGACACTCTGAAGTGCTTTTTCGTGCATCTGGTAGATCTGTTTGGCCATCTCCTCGACTCTTTTTTCGGCGGCGGTGTCTACCGGCCGTGGTCCAGCAGGTTCTCCGGAAAGCTCCTCTGTCACGCTTCCAGCCGGAAGGATCCCCCGAAGGCGCTCAGCGTCTTCGTTGAAAGCCTGTATCTTGTAGCGCAGGTCGCTCAATTGTCTCGCGACCCTTCCGGACGTGTCCTGCGCTTCTTCTTTTTGAAGCTCCCTGTATTCGGCTTCGGCCTTGGTTAGGAGAGAGCGGTTGAGAGTGAGCGAGCGCATTGCGGACAAGTGGGGGTGTTCGCCCTGACCTGTTTCCGCCGAGGCGGGCAGCGAAAGAGCCGACAGAAGTAAAATAGCGAGGGTAGCGGTGCGTCTCATCATCTGCTATATTAGCACGTCATGATGCATCCCGAGGAAGTGCAAAAGATCCTGGAGCAGGCTTTTCCCGGCGCGTGGGTGAGCGTCGAGGACATGACGGGGACGATGGACCATTTTGAGATCGTGGTCACTTCCGACGTATTTCAGGGTCTGTCGCTTATCGATCAGCACAAGGTCGTGCATGCGGCGCTCGCCGGAGAGATGGATAAACGCATTCACGCGGTCAAGATCAAGACGCGCATTCCAAAATCAAGCTAAAGAGGAGACTTATGCCGAACACCACCGAAGAAAAGATCCAAAAAGAGATCCAATCCCACAAGGTCGTGTTGTTCGTGAAGGGCACGCCGCAGGCGCCGCAATGCGGCTTCTCGGCCTCGACGATGGCCCTTTTCCAGAAAATGAACGTGCCTTTCCATTCCGTGGATATCATTGCTAATCCCGATATCCGCGCGACATTGCCGCAGATCTCCAATTGGCCGACGTTTCCTCAGATATTCGTCAATGGGAAGCTTATTGGCGGTTGTGACATCGTACATGAGATGCACGAGAGCGGGGAACTGCAGAAACTATTAAAGTAGTCAGGTTTCAGGCGCGTCTTCTTCCATATTCCTTAATTGTTTCTCCGCGTCTACCAGATCGCGGTTTGCCTCTCGCATCGCTCTGGAGGCTTTTTGACGCAACACCTCGCTCACACGCGGCGCTTGTTTTAGCTGTCTTAAAAGCTGGACCACCATCCGGAAGTGCCGGATGATCTCACCCTCATCGACGTCTGTATGTTTTCCAAGTTCATGAAAGCGGCAACCGCCCAGCCAAGCTTCAATCGCAGGTGCCAGGTGCATCTGAGGTGTGCGCGTATGCGGCCAGACCTTGTGCGCGGCTTCCTTGAGCTGTACTTTATGCGCGACGCGCACCACCTGTTTTTCAAGCGCCATGAGCGGGCCCGAGAGGCGGGGGCAGTCCTGATTTTTTCGCGGCTCGAAAGTGAGCGAGACTAAGAGCGCGCCGAGAAGACTTTCCGAAAGTGTTTCTAGATAGCCTTCTTCCAGCATCTCCGAAAGGATGAGTTCATAGCCATACATCCAAGAGGCGAACTCTCCCTTTTCTGTGAGAGAATCCTCGCTTAAGTAGCCGAGCTCCTTTAGCAGAAGTAATTTGCGCTCGATCATTCCGGCGCCTTTTTCTCGGTCTTTTTTATTCGATTGGAAATGGTGGAAAGATTTTGGATAGATCTCCATCAGCTTTGAGCCGAACTGGCCGTAAAGATTCAAAAGTGTCGCGTAGCAGGAATTGAACTGGCTTTCAATGGCCTCCGGTTTTCCGAACACGATACGCAGGGTCTCGGGGTAGGGGATCTGGTGCGGATTGATCCGCGCATAGACATACCCTTCTTTATCCATGCCGCGGCGGCCCGCACGTCCGGCCATCTGATAATAGTCACGCGTCCGCAGGTACCCGAAATTAATGCCATTGAACTTACGCATCTCATCGAACGCCACAGACTTGGCCGGCATGTTGATGCCGATGGCGAAGGTTTCGGTCGTGAAGATGAGTTTGATGAGTTTTGAAGTAAAGAGCCGCTCGATCACTTCTTTTAAAGTCGGCAGCATGCCGGCGTGGTGGAATCCGATGCCGCGGTGAATGAGACGGCGCATCTCATGTGCACTGGATTCCTTTGTCAGAGAAAAACGCTGACAAAGATCATCATACATCGCGGCGATCTCGGTCTTTTCTTCCGGTGTAAGAAAATCAAAGCGCATTTGTTCCCAGGCAAGCTCTTCGACGCGCTTGCGCCCGAAGCCGAAGTAAAGGCAGGGGAGGCGCTTTTGTGCGATCAAATGCTTGACCAGGTCTTCCACGCGGTTGGGTTTCGCGCGCAGATGGCGTGCCCAAGACTGGCGGTGGAAACGGTCACGGCGCTGATGTTGACGGCCGGAATCCCGGTCGGAAGTCCACTGCTCCTGGTTCATGTAGCCGTTTTTTTTGAGGGAATGCGTGTCTGAATAGATCTCGCCCTGGCACTGAAAAAGATGCACAAGCGGCACGGGGCGGTGCGATTCGATGATGACTTCGATCTCGCGCCCGAGGACACTTCGTATCCAATCCGCGACCTCCTCAATGTTAGGAACCGTCGCCGAAAGCGCAAGAAAGCGGACTTGCGGCGGGGAAAACATCAAGGCTTCCTCCCAGACGGTCCCGCGCTCGGCATCATCAAGATAATGCACCTCGTCGAAAATGACCCATCGTGTCGTGGCGAGGCGCACTGGGTCTTCAAATAATTGATTGCGGTAGATCTCGGTGGTCATAATGACCAAGGGCGCGTCGGCGTTAAGAGAAACGTCGCCCGTAAGCAGTCCGACCGACTCGGGGTATTTCGCGGAAAAATCGCGGAACTTCTGGTTCGAGAGTGCTTTGACGGGGGCCGTGTAGACGACGCGTTCGCCGCGTGCAAGCGCCTGGTCGATGGCGTATTCGGCGATAGCGGTC
>JANNFA010000078.1:0-8056 GCA_031379345.1 Candidatus Omnitrophota bacterium
CCACCAGCATGACAACAAACAAGAAGAGAACGAGGATGGCGCCGGCGTACACCAGCACCAGCACCGTGGCAACGAAGAAAGCCTTGAGGAGAATGAAAAGACCCGCCAGGCAGCACATGGCCGCTACCAAGCTCAATACCCCATAAACGGCCGACCGGGCGGTAACCACACCCAGCGCGAACACCACTAAGCCCAATGAAAAAGCGTAAAAAAGAGAAGTTTCTAACATGGATGAAAGGGTCATTCTAAGGGAGACTGTCCCAGCTGTCAATTTCTTTCTCAATTATCGTAACATACTATTTTTAAATAGGTTACATAGATGTGACGAGCTTGCCGTCTTTTGTCTTTTGCCTTATAATAAACCGCTTATGAGTGCTCATCCTGTCCTTATTATAGTGCTTGTGGTGCTTTTTATCCTATCCGCCTTCTTTTCGGGGGCGGAAACGGCTCTAATTACCGTGAACAAGGTCCGTCTGCGCCATATGGTGGAACAGAAAAAGCGCGGCGCCAAACGTCTTTACAGCATTATTTCACGGATGGATAAGCTCATCGCGACCATCCTCCTGGGCAATAATCTCGTGAACACGGCCTTCGCTTCGATCGCGACGCTGCTTATCGCGCATGCGTACGGCGAGCGCAATGCCATGATCTATGGCACTCTAGGAATCACGCTGGTCCTGGTCATCTTCGCCGAACTCACCCCCAAAGTGGTCGCGACAAACCATCCGGAAGGCGTCGCGTTCCTCGTCCGCCATCTTATCTCTTTGTTTTTGTGGGTGATGCACCCACTCACTCGTTTCATGACCTGGATCTCCAATGGTGTTATTCGCCTGTTTGGCGGGAATCCGCATCACCGCTCTCCGCTTGTTACGGAAGAAGAGATCAAGATGATGATCACTATCGGCCGTGAGGAAGGTTTTTACGGCGATCAGGAACGAAAAATGTTGGAACGAATCTTTCACTTCGATGAGATTTACGTCCGCGATGTGATGACACATTTAGAGCGTGTCATCAGTGTGCCCTTGGACATTGACCAAATGGAACTGGAACGCATTCTGATGGAAGAGGGCCACAATCGCATCCCTGTCCACGAGGGCACCAAGGACAACATTGTCGGCATCCTTTACGTGCGCGATCTTATTTATATGTTACGCGAAAAATCACTCATCCAACTCAGAGACCTTATCAATGCGCCGTATTTCGTTGTGGGGAGCAAGAAAGTGAACGAACTTTTGAAGGATTTCCAGGCGAAAAAGATCCAGATCGCGATCGTTCGCGATGAAAAGACCCAGAAGACCGTGGGACTCGTGACGCTTGAAGACCTGATCGAGGAGATCGTGGGAGAGCTCGAGGAGATCGAACGATGATCATGCCGTTTAAAAATAAATCTCCGAAATTGCACCCTTCCGTTTTTGTGGCCCCCGGCGCGCATATCATCGGAGACGTCACCATCGGTCGCCGTTCGAGCATCTGGTTTACGGCCGTATTGCGCGCGGATATCAACAAGATACGCATTGGAGAGGGCACAAACATTCAAGATGGATGTCTCCTTCATGTGGACCATGACAAGCCCTGTGTGCTTAAGAATGGCATTGTGATGGGGCACCAGGCAACCGCGCACGCTTGCACCGTGGAAGATGGCGTCCTGATCGGGATTGGTGCGCGTATTCTGTCGGGCGCTCGCATTGGCGCGTACAGTCTCATTGGAGCGGGAGCGGTGGTTCTGGAGAATGCGGTCATTCCGCCTCATTCTCTTGTTCTGGGCGTGCCTGGAAAAGTGGTGCGCACGCTCACTCCTAAAGAGGCTGCCTCTCAAGTGGCATGGGCAAAGCGTTACGCGGCTCTGGCATCCGAATATAAAAAGTATCTCGGATAATGGCTCGTCTCATCATCGTGCGCCATGCGGAATCGGCGCTTAACCTTGCCAACCGCATTCAGGGCCATCACGATTCTAAGCTGACGAAAAAAGGTCTATCGCAGGCGCGCCGGCTTGCCAAGCGCATTCGGCATTTCCACATTGACCGTATCTATTCAAGCGATCTGGGACGCGCGTATTCGACCACGCTCGAGATCACGAGACACCTCGGTAATGTGAAGATCGTTCGGGATCCAAAACTACGCGAGATCCTTCTTGGGGACTGGGAAGGAAAAACCCCCGCCGAAGTCGATAAGCTTTACAATAAGGGTTATCAAAAGTGGCTGAAGAAGCCCTCGGCCATGCGGATCCCGAACGCTGAGCACGCGGTTCCTTTTCGTCGCCGCGTCACGGAGCGCGTCAGAGAAATTGCGCGTGCCAATCATGGAAAGACAGTGCTTGTCGTGACGCACGGAGGCGTCATCACCGCGCTTTTGAGTGACTGGCTCGAGGCGGATTTTGACCGCGTCCTCCAAGGCATGCAGATTGAGAACACGAGTCTTACCTTTGTGGATCTCACAGAAAAAAAAGCGAGACTGTGGGTCATCAATGACACGGACCATCTCGCAAAAAAGGACAAAAATGACGAACGCTTTATCCGTCGACGTACTTAATCTCACGGGCGACGAGCTTCGTAAGCAGTTTAAAAAGTTCTCACTCGAGTCCTACCGCGCCGACCAGGTGCACCAGTGGATCTATGAGAAGGGTGTCTATGATTTTGACCGGATGACGAACCTTTCCGTCCCGTTGCGTGAAACATTGAAGAAGAATTTCAAGATCGGCATGCCGGAGGTAGTCGAGAAACAACTTTCCGACGGTGACAAGAGCGTGAAGCTTCTTCTTAAACTGGCCAGCGGGGACCTTGTCGAGGCTGTGCAGATGTCCGTCGAGACCCGCCGAACGGTCTGCATCTCCTCGCAGGTGGGCTGCAAGTTCCACTGTGCGTTTTGCGCGAGTGGACAGGCCGGTTTTTTCCGCAATCTATCCATGGGCGAGATCGTGGCGCAGATCTTGGCTGCGCGCGACCAGGATCCTGATAAAAGACTTACGAATATCGTGTTCATGGGTATCGGAGAGCCCTTCGACAACTATGTCGAGATGATGCGCACCATCCGCCAGTTGAATTCCAAGAACGGTCTGGGTCTGGGCGCGCGGCGCATTACCATTTCCACTTGCGGTATTATTCCGAAGATCGAGCAATTGGCGGAGGAGGGCCTGCAGGTCGAGCTTTCCGTCTCGCTCCACGGTCACAATGATGCGGTGCGCGGCTCCATCATGCCGGTGAATAAGGCATTTCCCGTGAAGACATTGATCGAGGCCTGCAAAAAATATGTGAAGAAGACAAAACGCTCCATCACCTTCGAGTATATCCTCGTGCAAGGCATCAACGCGGGCGTGAAAGAGGCCGAGGGGCTGGGCCGGCTATTGAGGGGCATGCTTTGCAAGGTGAACCTTATCCCGTACAATCCCATCGCGGAGTTTCCGCATGAAGCTCCGACCTATCCGGAGGTCGTTGCTTTCCAGCAGACGCTCCAGGACTATGGTGTCAAAACGACGGTGCGGTTCTCAAAGGGACAGGACATTCAGGCCGCCTGCGGTCAATTGCGTTCGGTGAGGTTAAAATCATGAACGGCTGGTTCGAGAACATTGGGCAAGTTATCCAGACCAACCCGCCACTGGCGATTTTATTGGTCTTCCTCGCGGGCGTGGGAGTGAGCTTCACCCCCTGCGTGTACCCTGTGATTCCTCTCACTCTCGGCTATATCGGAGCGCGTTCGGCGGGAAATCGCTGGAAGGGTTTCACGCTCTCTCTGGTTTACGTGCTCGGTATGGCACTGACTTACGCGGTGCTCGGTGCTTTTGCTGCCCTGACGGGCCAGCTCTTCGGAAAGATCGGCTCCAGCCCCTGGGCGTACTTTTTTGTTGCGAACATGTGTCTTCTGTTGGGCCTTTCAATGCTGGGTGTGCTAAATATGCCCCAACTTTCTCTGGGGCGTAACTTTAAGACACACCATAAAGGATACGGGGGCGCATTTTTGGTCGGAATCTTTTCTGGCGTCATTATGGGTCCCTGTACGGCGCCGGTCATGGCCGCTATCCTCGTATTTGTGAGTTCTCAGAGGAATGTTGTGTACGGATTCTCGCTTCTTTTTGCATTCGGTTATGGCGTTGGTTTTTTGATGATACTATTGGGTACTTTTACCGGTCTTTTATCGTCCATCCCTAGATCCGGGGTTTGGCTCGAGCACGTAAAAAAAACCTTCGGTTGGATCCTGCTCTTTGCGGCAGAATATCTATTCATAAGAATGGGAGGACTTTTGGGATGAAAAAACATAATTGGGCGGTATTGTTTGCGTCTGCGCTGATACTGGCGGGTTGTGGAAGAGTGGCGGGAATCCCGAGCAGCATGGCCGGAGCCGCGCTTACCGAAGAGCAGAAGTTTACTTTAAAAACACCGGACGGTTCGGTGCTGAGTTTAGCGCAAGTTCTTTCGCAAAAAAAATCTGTGCTCGTAAACTTCTGGGCGACCTGGTGTTCCTACTGCGTCGAAGAGATGCCGGATCTAGTCAAACTGCAAACAAAGAATGAATCCAGGGGTTTTACTATAATTGGCGTGAACGCAGGTGAGAGCGCCTCACAAGCGGCGGCTTTCATGAGAAAACATGGCATTAACTTCCCGATCGCGCTGGATGAGGATATGGCCGTATCGCAGCGGTATAATCTTGTCGGTCTCCCGACGTCGATCTTGATAAGCTCTGACGGAAAGATCATCGGACAGTATACCGGCTACACCCCCTCACTTGTTTCCGATGTGGAAAAAAGTTTGGAGTAAAGGGAGCTATTTTTGAAAAAGAACAAATTTTATATAGCGCTTATTTTAGGAATTCTTACACTACTCGTGCTTTGGTTGCGTGAGAACGAGATGCGCGTCAAGGCTGAATCGAGGTACGCAAATATCCAGGACAAGGCCACTTCTGTTATCAATGAGAAGGGCGAAGCCATCGCGGACCTTTCAACCCAGTTAGGCGAAATGCAGGCGAACATCCAGCAGAAAACGGAAGAATTCACAAGCGTGCTTGGAGATAAAGATGCCGAGATAGCCAAGTTGATCGAAGATGCGCGTATCGCTGCGGCTGAGGTTGTCGTTGCCACCGAAGAAAAAAATAAAAACATCACCGCCCTTGAGAACGAGATTAAAGAGACCACGCAGAAGTACGACGCGGCCCTGAAGAAAAAGAACAAGGAGTTGAGTGAAATGGGCGAGGAGCTCCGCAAGACGACCGAACGCCTCGCAACAGCGCTCAAGGATAAGGAAAAGGCGGAAGCTGAAAGCTATGACCGCACACAGGAGGCGGCGCAAAGCGCGAAAAAGATCGCGAAGCTCAGCGAGGACAACCGGCATCTAGAGGCACTTGCCAAACTTGCCGAGCAAAAGAACCAGATTCTCGACACCGCTGAGGGCGTAGTCAAGGCGGCTTGACAATATAGCCTGCCAAAAAAGTAAACCAGTCAGCAACAAGTAGGGGAGAGAATGTTCGAGATATTCAGAAAAGGCGGTCCGGTGATGTGGCCTCTCCTGGTCACATCGATTGTTTCTCTGTCCGTAGTTATCGAGCGTCTTTTTTTTATCGTGGTTGAAAAAGCGCGTCGTAATCCTCCTTTGGTCGAGAGTATACTCGAGAGTGTCGAGCAAGGAGATTTAGCGGGTGCCGCTTCGGCTGGAGACGGAAGCGGCGATTTTGTGGCCCGCGTTCTCTCTTACTCGGTCGCTCACCGTGACCGGTCTTTTGTGAATGCGTTCTTGCGAGCGTCGAATCTCGAACTGAAGCGGTTTAGCCAAGGCCTCTCAGTGTTGGACACGACTATCACACTTGCACCTCTTTTAGGCCTTTTTGGTACCGTGACCGGCATGATACACGCCTTTGGCCTTCTCGGCGGCCGCGAATTGGAAGCACCCACCGTCATCACCGGCGGCATCGCCGAGGCGCTCATTGCCACTGCATTCGGTCTAGTCATCGCTATCGCGGCGCTTATCCCGTTTAATTATTTGAACACCCGCCTGGAAGATGCTCGCCGTGAGCTGGAGGACGCGTCTAACCACCTGGAATTATTACTGGCGAAAGATAATGCGGATCCCGCTTCCCGTCGCTAAGCGCAAGGCGCGTATCGAGATCATCCCGCTCATTGATATCGTATTTTTTCTTTTGGCCACGTTTGTGATGGTTTCCCTTTCCATGGTGCGCAATCAGGGTTTGCCGGTGAATCTGCCGAAGGCCGGCGCAGCAACGGCTTCAGAAGGACACTCAGAAGCGGTGGTGGTGGGCGTGACGAAAGCCGGGGATTTTTTCATCAATAAGGATATTCTCAGCTTCAACGCGCTTTCAGCGAAGCTCGGCAAGCTCAAATCCTCCGACCCCAACCTGCAAGTTTTGGTGCAGGGCGATGAAAAGGCTTCCTTTGGTGATGCTATCCGAGTGCTGGATGAGGCGCGTCGTTTAGGCATCACCAAGGTCACCATCCAGACCCGGTCGAAGGAATCCTAGAAAAGGACTTGACACTGTTCGAATAAATGAGATACAGTCTCAAATGAAACTTGTTCTCACTTGAGGACGTTGCCGCTGTTTGGCGGTTTTTTTTTGGCCGTAGCGTTGAGACTAATTCTCAATAGAGGAGGCAGAAGGTGAATAAAAAGAATTTTCGCATTGGAGCCGCAACAGTCGCAAGTTTAGTTTTACTTGTCGCGATAAATGCGCAGGCGGCGGAGGATTTCCAAATCACGATCAAGGACCATCGATTTGAGCCGACCGAGCTTGTGGTTCCGGTGGGACAGAAGATCAAAATCCGCGTCGACAACCAAGACCCGACCGCGGAGGAGTTTGAAAGTCATGAGCTTAATCGTGAAAAAATCATTGGCGGAAACAGTCAGGCGGTAATTTTTTTGGGGCCTCTCAAGCCGGGAACCTATAAGTATTTTGGCGAGTTTCATCAAGATACGGCGCAGGGCCTGATCATCGCGAAAGACAGCTGATGCTATCTAGTCTCGTTATCGTATTCAGGGAAGTCCTGGAAGCGGCATTGGTCGTCGGTGTCCTATTGGCTGCCACCCGCGCATTGCCGGGCAGAGGCAAGTGGGTAGCCGGCGGATGTTTTATAGGCACCCTCGGAGCTGTGGTGACCGCTTTTTTTACTGAGGCCATCTCAGGTTTACTGGAGGGCATGGGTCAAGAAGTTTTCAATTCAATCGTGCTTTTTTCAGCGGCGGTCCTTATTGGGTGGCATATCGTGTGGATGAAGAGGAGTGCGCCTTCCTTGGTAAAAGACTTGCAGAGTGTTGGGCGATCGATCACGGAAGGTTCTAAGCCGCTTTACGTTCTGGGAATCGTTTCAGGACTGGCTGTTTTAAGAGAGGGCGCTGAAATCGTCCTTTTTCTCTACGGCGTCCTACTTTCAGGACAACCGTGGTCTCAGATTGCTATAGGTGGGATGGGAGGGCTTCTTCTGGGCGCTGTTGTTGGTGCGATTGTCTACTTGGGTTTGGTACAAATTCCCACCAAGCATATTTTTTCAGCCACGAGTTTTATTTTGACCCTTTTAGCCGCTGGCATGGTTTCTCATGCCCTTGGTTATTTATCTGCGGCAGGCATTGTTCCGGCATTGGCCGAGCCGTTATGGAATACGTCCGGAATTCTTTCGGAGAAGACTTTATTGGGGCAGTTTCTGAATGTGCTTATCGGTTATAACGAGAGGCCATCTGGGACTCAAGTCATCGGGTATATGTTAACAGTGGGGGGGATATTCATGTTGTTGAAGATGTTTGGTGCACCTTCGGCCAAGACGCAGAAGGTCATGACGGTTTTGATAGCCGGAGGATTCGGAATCCTCGGGTTGTGCAGCGACGCACAAGCGACGCATAAAGTTTACTCACCTTATGTTGAAAAGGGAGAGCTTGAAATTGAATATGGCGGACGATACGTTTTTGATGACCGCGACTCCAAGGACGGAAAACAAAAACACAAGCTTGGTGTTGGGTACGGCGTCTTGGATCGTTGGTTTTTTGAAGTCTATGGCGCATGTGCAAATCATCCCGGGGCAGATGACGATGGAAACGCCTACGAGGCCACCGAGATCGAGAACCGGTTT
>JANNFA010000082.1:0-9225 GCA_031379345.1 Candidatus Omnitrophota bacterium
CGAAAAAACTTTCCCTGATCTCCTGCGGATGCGCCAAGACGCGGTCTTGGAAACGATGGGGCCGGAGTCCGCGAAGCTGGCGGAAGCGCTTACAATAGAGTCGACGCTGAACCTCGGTCTGGCGAACCTCGAGCGGGGTGCTCTTTTGGAAGAGCTTTACCAGAAAGGGAAGTCGGAGGAACTGGAAGCGGCGCTTGGTCAGGACCAGAAGATCGGGAAAAACAAGACCGCTTTGCTGGCCCACTTTGATAAAACTTTAAATATCGCCGGTGAGAATGGCATCGATACCACCCAATATGAAAATCTGAACGCTTACATGGATTATCTTAAGACTTTCGCGGCGATCGAAATGGATGTTCTTCTCAAGGAATTAGAGACCCAAGAGAATGAATTGTATGAAAAAGACCTCGAGGGTGATTCGGCCCTCGTGCGCAGTGTGGATCGGTTTGTCACACTTTTAAGGGCGGCGCATGAGATAAGGATGACCACGGACCAGCACGAGCGCTTTAAGGCCGCCGAACCGGACTTTGGCGTGATGCCCGTCGAAGGCTTCTTGAACCGCAAACTGGCGGAGCAGGGCTATTTCAACGATTTGATTCCCTCCGACATGACACTCGACGAAGCGCGCAAGGCCATCGACGATTTTTATGACTCCGTCTCTAAACGCGACGAGGCCTTTGCTCAAAATATCGAGAAGACATTGCAGGCCGAAGGGCAGAAGGTGGCCTTCCTTATCACCGGCGGTTATCACACCGACCACCTCAAAAAACTCCTCAAGGAGAATGGCTATGGCTATGCGGTGTTGACCCCGATGGTTAGCTCCGAGACAAACCAGAAGAAGTATGAATCCTTGCTTTTGGGGAACAAAGCCAAAAAAATTGTGACTGTCTCGACCGAGGAGAAAGCAAAAGAAGCCCACGATCTGCGTCCGACCCTATTGACGATGCCCGCCTCCGGCGCGCGTCTGGCGGCTTTGATGCAGGACGCCGGTGTGCCCAAAAAGGAAGCTGATGAAATTTTATCTCGCCGGGGTTTTCTAAAGGCCTTGGGTGCCACTGCCGTAACGGCGGCGCTTGGGTTGCCGGAGAGCTCCGAGGCAAAGAAAGAAGCGCCAAAAAAAACGTTGTCGCCTCTCAATCCAAAGGTGTTAGACGGAAGGAAATACTACAATATTTATCAAACCCAGAATCAACCGCCGTCCAAAAGTATTCTAACAACGGAAAGTGTTCTCACAATGGCCGAGGCGAAGCCCGGACTTGAAATGGGAACAAGCTCTATTTATGAAGGCCAGTGTATTTTACTGACGGCCAAAATAAAGGATGCTGCAGGGAAAGAACATGTAATTTTTGGTCATTTGACCCCCGGAGTTAACGACGACCGTGGCCGTAGAGATTTCAATGCAAGCCAGATAGAGACGATCGCCGGAAATATCAAACGAATTTTTGATGACAACAAACTGGATTACAGAAGTGCGAAATTTTCCCTATTAAGACTTGGAAACAGCTTGACGTCTTTTGATCGTTCCATGAAGCAGGCGCTTGTGAAAGAGTTGGGCATATCAGATAAGAGCATTCTTTCACTTTCCTCGGCCGTGGCGTCTCAGTACTCACAGATGAGTTTGCAATTATCCGCCGATAAGGAAGGTCAAATCGAGGTGGATGTGATCGGGGGATTGGGGCTTCTTTGGTCGGATGAAACTTTTACACTTGGATCGGATGGTCTGAAACTAAAGCCGGCATTAACAGACCGCGTAAAAAAACGTGTAAGAGATTATTTTAATACACCCGGCAGCACCCAGCCGGCCGCCCCGGTTGCACCGAAGGCCAGCGGCGCGCGGTTGGCCGCCGGTGTTTTAGCGGACGAAGGTTCGCCTATCGATGGTTCTGAGTGGAAAATAACATCAAATCAAACATTGCCTGAAGATCTGACAGTGGAAGAAATTTCTTCGATATTGCGAGATATGGAATATGTGTCTCAAAGCATTCTGCCGAGTATTTCGCCGGAACAAATACGGACCATACTTAGCAACATAACAAGAAGCGAACAAGATAGAAAATCGATAATGGCTTCCGACATGGTGGGTTTGTTAAGCAACGCTGAAGTTTCCTACGTAGGGAAGGGACAAAACAAGCACGTTTACCGCGTAGCGGGAGATAATTTCAATTTTATTATGGCAGTGAAGATTGCAAAAAATGATGGCATCATCAGCGATGAGGAGATCAGTTTTCTAAAAGCGCTCGATGGGATAGTGTCCCCCAAGCTAGGGGGAGTTGGCACTACGGTAGATGGCCGCGCTTGGATGATTGAGGAGTTTATCGAGGGACGCACCGCAGACGATCTTCGGAGTGCAGAACAGCTGACTTTGCCAATGAGGAAAAAAATCATTTCGGTGATGAGAGAAATTGCAGCCGTCATGGGCGGGATAGTTCCGGCCGATATTAATCCTAGAAATTTTATTTTTAATGGGGCATCTAGCTCGTCCCCTGGAACACCAATGATAGTTGATGTGGGTAAGGGTAGGCTTCGCTTGTTCGACATAAGTGCTGAAAGCACGTGGGATACAATACGACTGCTTCAACAGTTACTGGTCTACTATGGAAATCCAGAATCACAAGATGTTGTTGGGGCAAATGATTATATTTTTGAGGGCTATCTGGATTTCCTCAGTGATAAACAGGCAGGACTTCAGCGACTTACCGATGTTCTAAATAAACTTCAAACAGAAACATTATCGAGAAGGTCTAATGTCCCCAGTGTTTTAGAGGAAAATCTCGAAAGCTTTCTTTCAAGAAACCAGGCTCTACCGACTCCCGATGTTCGTGAATTGGCCGGCCCTACTTCTTTTCAGAAAATAGACTTAGAGAGGATCGCAGGGCTTCTGGCAGGCACCGGCAAGGCGCCGGCAATAGAAAAGCCATTAGCCACAATCCTTTTTAACCAGTCCGACGAGAACCGCCATATTGTCGACGCGACACACGAGATAGCCAATAAAATATTAGAAATTAAAACAACCGCGGATGCTTTTCAGGTCTTACTTTCCTTGGGGAATCTCAAGAACCATCCCCAATTCAGAGCCGTTGAAAAATCAGACGAGCAGATACCGAAACTTGTATCGGATGCGGAAAAACAATTAAACAGCCTCATTTCCGGCGCCCGTCTGGCCGCTATCTCGGAGACGCCGTTAACGATGACGACGGCTGAGTTGGAGGTTTATTTGGGCGGTTTAATACCACTTAGAAAATCATTGGCTGAATTGAGAATTCTGATTGTGGATGACTCTAACGTTCCAAGGTTGAAAATATCCAAACAACTTTCTAGTCTTGGCGTTTCAAATGCCAATGTCGCGACAGCTTCGGGTGCGGATGATGCCGCGGTGCTTATCACCGACGGACACTACGATCTTGTCTTTGTTGATCTAGCCATGAAGAAAGCGGATGATGAGGGTCTGCGGCTGATACAGCATCTTGTACGATTGAATGCGAATAAACCAGGCCAAGATGCCCCTCATGTGATTCTGATATCCGCCACTAATTCGGACCAATTAAAGGCCCTTCCGGGCGTGCCGGAGCTAATGGATTTTATGAAGCCAAAAGGATTCTTCGTTGATAAGACGGTAGACGGATTAGATGCGACCCAACTGCGAGAGATGCTCAGCAAAATATCCGGCGCGAGGTTGGCATACAATGCCTATGAAAGAGGCTTTGTCGGATTGGGCCCGGATGGCCTTCCTAAAAAACAGGCGGTAATTCCAGGAGAAGATCTTTACGGAGCGCGTGAGGCTCAAACTAGATTTCGTAATGACGCTGTTAGATCATTGCCCGCGATCGAGACGATGAAGTCGGATGTTTTGGTAAGCAATATCAGAACATTAGCCAGTGCGCAGAAACTAAATACAAATGCTCCCGGCCTTGTTCGGGCTTTGAATGGTCTCTCGGAAGAATTTGATATATTCGTACGCACCGGGCTTAAATCCCCCCAACCTTTATTCGATGCGATCAATAAAATAAAAGAGTCATGGACGGCGGCGGTAGCGGCTAATTTTGAAAAAAAAGAAGTCGAGCTGGTCGATTATCGACTTCAGCAGATTTATCGGCATGCCACCCTCTGGGCTTTAAAAGCAAAGTCGGGCAGCCAAACCGAGATCTCATTGACCGGAACTGCCAATCCAAGGGAGGACCAGCTTGTTCGGGTGAATAGAAAAGCGGATGGCATTGAAGTGAGAGCCGTCGCGGATGCGCTGGGTATCCGGGACGCAGTCCAAAAAAGATTCCAACTCTACGAACTTAGGATGGCCGATCCCAACTGGCGGATGGCGGATGGAGTTAAGCCTCCGGTGGCGCTTGTGTTGGCATCCACGGCCGAGCGGGAAATCATCTATGTGTCTTTCGAGACATTTAAACGCACTCCGGATTGGACTCGGTTGCTTGACCGAGCCGCGCTAGAGGGAAGCACGTCTATCGGGGTTGGAGGCAGTCCATCGATAGCGTCGCAAATGAGCGCTAAGGTTCGCGAGTACAGCAACCCCGATTCAGGCAAAGAAGTTACTTATGACAAGACCTCGAATAAAGTCGTCATTTTTAGCCCCGATGTTTCCGGCGCACGGTTGGCGGATGCTGAGCTCGTCACGGGGCTATTGGGCAGTTTAAAAGGCCATAACGATGATATCACTCGCTTGATAGGTGAAAATAGGAGACAGGCAATCGTCGCAACTCTTTCTCCCATTCACGAGGCTATGTTCGGGGAATATAAAAAGTTCAAATCAGCACCCATTGACGACTTAAAATTAAATGATGCGGTTGTGGATATCATTGGGTCCGCCTTACTCAGCATCAGCGTCAGGTTAGATGAGCTAGATCGCCTTGATATTGGAATAGACCCGACCGAAGCGATCAAAAACGTTCATGATGCGCTTAGCCACTTTTTGAAGGTCACGGAGGAGATGCGATCGTTTGCAGACAGAGGCGAAAGGGATGAAATAGTCCGGCGTCATAATCAGGGCAGCCAGGGTCTGGACATGAGCGAGGTCACCTTGGACGCTTCTGCCGGAGTGCCGGCAGTCAAGGACAAGATACAGGAGTGGCTGAATTCCGGGGCCAAGGTCACCGCGGTCGTTCAAGTGAATAGAGAGCGAGCCCCGCAGAGAATCGCCGGTACCGAGGTCATGGAGGTCGCTCAGACCGAGAGGGTGCCTATTTTGGTGGAGCTCAAGGGTGTGGATGGCGAGACCGCCGTGTTTACCTACGACAATGCGATGAACCGGGCCCTGCTCATCCTTCGCAGCGGCCCGGAGCTTTATGTTGGCGAGAACCCGAAAAACGATCTCAAAACCGTAGAGGTGGCTCTTAAGGCTCAAATGAGTGGTGTGAAGAAAATACTGGGGATAGAAGAGGCCCAAACGGAGATAAAAGGAAATATAGAGATCAGCGATATTGTTGCTATCTATAAAGGGGGGGCACCGACAAACCCGGACGCGCTCGGCGCCCGTCTGGCCACCGATGCCCAATGGACGATTCCAAATAACAGCATGAGGGTCCAGCGAGGAGGCATCAACGGGGACTTTTTTTCACCGGGACGGGCTGCTACAGCAATCCATACAACTGAGATCCCAGTAACTTTTTCAGGAACGAGTGCTCTAAGCAAAGCTATCTCCGATGTCAAATTCAAGCTGGGCATGTTCGAACAAACAGAAGGATTGGTCAATTCTTTGGCATCTTTGGAAAAGGGCATTACGGACCCACGACAGGATATGCTTGGATCGTTGAAGCAGTTAGAGGCCCAATGGACCAGCTACCAATCGACGATGAGATCATTGAATCAGTCGAGGCCCCAGAAGGCCCCCATTGTCTCAAGTAATGAAGCGGGGCAGCTGGCCTTGATCATGGATCGGGTGAAGCTTCTTTCTTTGAACATAAAGGATGCAAAAAAAATAGAGATCGGCCTCAACCTCACAGCCGTCCCTCAAGGAGACAGGAATACGCTTCACCTCTTGGCTGCGGATAGGGCTGTTGTTGCCAAGAGTTTAGGACTTGAGGAGTCTTTCAGAACGGATTTTGACGCACCGATTCGCGTGACAAATGAAAACTACCTTCTCTATGAGCTACTCAAAGCCGGCCAAGCTCAACCGGCGGGGCTGGTTCTGGTGCCGACCTCGGGGGCAGGACCTTCCTTATACATCCCCTTGGATGGAACAAGCCCGCCGGGTGATCTACGTCGAACCATCGATGGAAAACTTGGCGAAGAATCAAGATTCACAAGGACGACCTCCTATGAGGGTACGACTCAAACATATCGATCAAAGTCCCCGGTCATCTATCTCAACCCATTCTCCAACAAAGTCGCATTCCTCAATGCTTCTTCCGGGGCGAGGTTGGCGGAAGGCACAGAACAAGCAGATTTGCCCATGGCATCGGATTCCGAGCCCAGCCCTAATGCGGTTGCGGAGGTTTCGGCGGCTTCATATCAGCTTGAGGAAACGCGCCTAAGCGAAACGTTGAGGCAGGCGGTCGGACCGATCATTTTGGCCGCCGATATGAGGGGCACCTTAGCTGCAATGCAGGATAAAGATGGCGGCGTGCTATTTCCGGGCGTTCTGGACGGGATGAAATCCATTCTAAAGAATGGGCGTTTCACTATTGTGTCCAGCGACCCCTCGCCTTCGGTTGAATTTATATTGAAAGCACAAGCCAATGGGTTTGTTGAAAAAAATTCATCCGGGGAGATCGTGCCTCTGACCAAGGAGGCCGAGAATCTGGTTTGGGTATCCAGAAGTGGAATGGAGATGACCTATTTTGACAGCGGGAAGTTCGTCGAGGAGGTCTTGTCGGACAGTCTGACCGAGGACGCCGCAAAGAAGATCAGAGACATCCTGGACGGTATTACGAAGGAAAAGAACTTTACCGGATTGTTTTCCCTCGAATCAGGATATAAACAAAAAAATGATGGTTATTATCCCGGATTTATAGAAGAACGCCGCAATAAGAGCGGAACAGGGATCTCTTTTGCGTATTTACCGGCCGGGCGTTTGGTTGGCGATAAAAAAAAGGAATTTGCGTCAAACTACCGAACAATGCTTGAGGCCTTGGCGGCGCAGATCAACCAAAAAATGGCTGAGTCCGGCATTACGAATATGCAGGCCGAAGTCGGCGGCGATACTACCATCGATATCGTTCCTGTGGGTGTGGATAAGGGCTTTGCCTTGGACAGGGTGCTTAATAAGTTTTACCCAGGGGGTAGGCACGACGTTTTCTTTATCGGAGATAAGCTTTTGGACGGAAACGATAAACCCGCCTTAAAGGTGGCGAAATGGGGAGGGAATGTCAGCGGTTTATCTTCCGATGATTCTCGTATTTTTTATCTGGGCCCAGCCGAGCGCGGCGGGACGGGTGAGCTTTTGGCATTAGTTGAGCCTTTTATCAGCGCGGCAACCCTTCCCGCTGGCGCGAGGTTGGCGACAACGACTCAAAATCGAAATGTAGCACAAAAAGCGCTCGCAGCGCTTTTTTCAAAATCTTACACCCCCCAACCGGATGCCAACGGTGTTTACGGAAGGACCGTTGACCAAAAGTCATTCCAAGATGCCTTCCTAAATATTCTCAGGGACCAGCCATCCGATTATCTTCGCACGTTCGCTTCCTATGCCTGGTATAGCCTTCAAGCGGATTATTTCAATGCGGACGATGCAAAAACGGTAAGTCTTCATAGCGCCTTACGATTTATTGCAGAACTGAGCGCCGATCCCACGGTGGGCGAAGCGTTGAAACGTATTCAAGCGGAAGACCCGCTGTGGACTCAGGCCGAAAAAATATTCTTGGAATCGCTTTCAACAATAGATGCCGGATTGATTCTCAATCATTCCTTTGATTCACTCAACGCATTTCCAAAGAACCACGTTATAACCAAAATCGCCGAAGTGTATTCGCAGACCAAAACTCCAGAGGGCATAAAAGGATTACGCGATGCGCTGAATTCAACGCTGCTTCCTGTTCAAAACGGCGCACGCTTGTCGACCGGTCTCAGTCTACCGTCTCTGATGCGCTCGTTCTCCAGCTCCTATAACGCTCGGCTATCCAAAAAAACAGATTTACTGATCGGGCTACTTACAGCGACCATCAACTTTTATGGTCAGCATAATATGTCGCCCTCATTAGAGGAAGGGATGCTGTATCAACTTAGGCATGGCGTTCCTAGCTTTACCAAAACCACCCGGATTGAAAAAGCGTGGAGAAGTCACCAAGAAAAAGAACTTGAGACTTATCTCAGGGATGAATTTGTCGCCGAAGTGCTTGGGAATATGGCTGACAAGTCTTGGCTCACTACGACCACCGCTGGCGCGAGGTTGGCGGATGCTGAGAGGCAGGCGGCACTCGTCATGCTTGCCAGCGAGAAGGATGTTTTTTTCGGTTTTGGCGATGGCCGTAAAATGAGATTACGCGCCGAGCTTTACGGAGAAAAAAGTGCAGACCATTTTGCGGAGATGATATCGGGTATTTCTGGGGAGGTTCTTCGCGAATTTGGAGGACACTCCTATCGAGTGGGTCCAAAAAGTGATGAGAATGTCCGGGTATTTCCAGCGACAGCCGATCCCCTGGGGGTCGCTCTGGAGATCAATCGAAGAATCGTGAAGGTTTTCACTGAAGAAAGAGCGTTTGTTCGTTTCCAGCCAGGTACGGATGTGACAGCAGTTTCCACAGATCCGGCCATTATTGCTTTTGAAGCTCTGAGTGAAACCGAAGAATATTTGCCAGGGCAAAAAGAGGTGCGTAAAGCCAATTTTGCTCTCATCAAAGTTGAGACAGGACAGTCGGTGCCGGAGGCCATTACCTCCCTACTCCGTCGAAATGGAATTCCGGACGAAAACGCAAAAGCGATACCCCTTTTCGCTCCCACCATGGTGGATGGCGTCGCACGAAAAAGTCTTATTCCTAGTTGGGAGTCAAAGACCGCGGAGGAGCTTTTATCGCTATTGACTGAACGAGCGGAAGAGTTCCAGGGCATTGCCAAGGAACGGCAGGCGTGGGCCGTTGTTCAGGGCGGCGGCGCAGTGCATAATCCTCGAACGCGCCACGAAATCGTCAGCCCGGCGGAAAAAGGGTTATGGCAGAGAAAGATCACGATTGCCCGAGATGATTTAGCGCAGACATCGGCTTTTGCGGAGAGGATGGAAAAAGATTATGCGGCTTTGGAGCCGGGTGCTTTGGCGCAGGTTATTGAAGCGGCGATTTCGGC
>JANNFA010000083.1:0-5731 GCA_031379345.1 Candidatus Omnitrophota bacterium
GACCCGAGCGTCTTTTACCTGGCGGGACGCTTATTCCTCGGCGTCGTCTTCGGCGTCGGCGCCGTGTTCGTGGTGTTTAAGATCTGCAAACGGCTGATGGGGGAGGACGGTGCCTTTCTGGCGTCATTGTTCCTGGCGGCGGCCTATCTCCCGGCCGCGCATGGCCACTATATTTACGCCGACGGCCCCCTCGTTTTTTTTCAACTTTGCGCGCTGTATGCGTTCATCCGCTTTTTGACCGAAGGCGGCATGAAGCCGCTCCTTCTTTTTTCCTGTTTTACCGCGCTCGCGGTCGCCTCGAAATACACGGCCGCGTATTTTCTGCCGGCTTACATCCTGGTTTATGTCATTTTCGGATCAGGAACGGCGTCTCAAAAATGCAAAGCGGTCTGTCTGACGGCAATGACGTCCGCCGCGGTCTTTGCGCTGGCGGCGCCGTACACGTTCCTGGACTGGACTTCTTTTTGGACGCAGATGCGCACTCAGACCGGCGCGCAGGGCCCGGTGGGCTACGCGCACCATTTGAATTATTCGCTGGCGAACGGCTTGGGCAGCCCCGCGATCTTTCTCGCGGCCATCGGATGCTCGGTGATGCTCCGCACGCAGCGCGTGTTCGGATGGCTGCTGCTGCTCCAGATCGCCGTTTACTACGGGGTGAATATTTATTTCACGCAGCCCTTCGCAAGGTACATGCTTCCGCTTGTCCCGCTTGCGTGCATTCTTGCGGCTTATGCCTGCGAGAAGATTCCAAGCGTTCTTTTGAAGCGCGTATTGATCGGTGCGGTCGTTCTGTCGAATCTCGCACCAGTTCTTTATCTCAACGCACTTTTTTTCCGGAGCGACACGCGTGATCAGGCCGCCGTCTGGTTCGAAAAGAACGCGCCGCAAGGCTCCGTGATCGTGCGCGACAACCGTTTCTTCGCGCCTCAAATCATCCAGACGCCGGAACAGCTGGCGCAGAATGCGGCTTCGGCGGGATCGGCTGTTCAGCGTAAACGCTGGGAAATGCAGGCAAAAGCGGTCGAGAAGGAAAAATCTTTCTCTATCTATACCTTGAGAAGCCCGGGAGAGACGGCCGAAGGTGCTTTCTTGTCCGAAAAACCCTATGTCAATATGGATTTGGGTGAGCTGAAAAAGATCGGCGCCCGCTATTTAGTCGTGAATCATTCCACGCAGCCGGATGGGGGAGATGCGTTCCTGGCTTCCCACGCCTCGCAATTCGAGCTTGCGGCATCCTTTTCGCCTTTTAAATCTGCCGCACTCAAAAATCCGCTAGATCCCTATTCGTTGACGGCCGCACCCGATTCGTTGCGCGATCTTTTCAGCCGCAAAGCACTCGGCCCTTACTTGGAAGTCTACCGGATCAAGGACGCATGAACCCATGAATCTTCTCAGCCGCCACCGAACTTTTATCCTTCTCTACGGAAGCGTGTTCCTTTATTTCATGTGGCCGCTCATCTTTTTACAGAAAACCTTTATTTTTGGCGATTATTGGCAGCAGCACTATCCCTGGGCCTATGAATACGCGCGCGTGCTGAAAACGGGCTCTTTGCCGTACTGGGTCCCGCAGGTTGCCAACGGTTTTCCGCTCGTGGCCGAAGGGCAGGTTGGGACGTATTATCTGCCGCACCTTTTGATGTACGGGCTTCTGCCATTCTTCGCGGCGTATACCTGGGGTATCGTACTGCATGTTCTGGCGGGAGGCGTTGGAAGTTATGTTTATGGGCAGAGAACGGGTCTCACGAAGGAGGCCTCCGCGTTGTTCGCCCTGCTCTTTTCTTTTTCCAGCGCCTATGGCGGATGTTTTTCTAATACCGCTGTTTTACGCGTGATGGCTTGGCTGCCTTGGTGTCTGTTCGCGTGGGATGCTCTGTGCGCCGCCTCCGGCCGGAAGCGGTTTTCATGGATGATCCTTCTCGGATTTTTCTTTTCGCAGATGGCCACGGCCGGCGCTCCGCAGATGGCGCTTTACGCGGGCATTTATCTCCTCCTGCTCTGTTTATTACAAAGCCGCGGCCGGCATTGGGGCGGGCTGCTCGCGGCCGGTGCGATTGGCGCGTTGTTGTCGCTGCCGCAGTGGGCGGCGACGCTCGAGCTCCTGCCTTTATCCGCGCGTGCGGGGGAGACAGCCTCGTTCGCGTTGTCGGGCTCGGTACTGCCACCGTCTCTGGTCTCGCTGGCGTTCCCCGAATGGGGCACATTTCTGGGTCTGTCGTTCTATCTCGGGGCTATTCCACTGTGCCTCCTTTTCATTTCGCTTACTTCGAAAAAAAGCCGCTCCGAAAAGATCCATCTGTGGCTGGCGCTCCTGTTCGCGCTGATGGCGTTCGGAAAATACAATCCGATTTATGCCTGGCTGGTCGAAAAAGGGTCTTTCACGGCGCTGCGCAGTCCTTCGAAGTGGCTCTTTTTTTCCGTGGTTTCGCTGAGTGCTATCGCCGCCTGTGCGTTCGACCGGCTTGTCCAGCTTTCACAGGACCTCAAATTCTCGCGGGGTTTCCGAAAAGGACTTCTCGCGGCCTCGGCGTTCCTGGTGTGCGCGCCCGGGCTTGCGCAGGTGGCGTATGCCGCGCTCAAGCGCCCGTTGGCCGAATTTGCCCGGCAGAGCGCCGAGGCGGTATACGCGGGCAAGGCGGATCCGTGGCACGACGTCGTGTACTATCAAGAGCGCGGTGCGGAGATATTTGCGCGGCTGGAACGTCTCTTCAGCTATTCAAACCCGTGGAATCTCGCGGCCATCGTTTTTTTTCTGTTGTCAGCGTTTGTTTTTTGGAAAATCTTAAGCAAGAACTCATCCGGTCTTTGGAAAAGAGTCGCAATCCCCGTGCTTTTGGCCGTAGACCTTGCTTTTTTTGGAACTTTTTTAGGGACTGGTTTTACGGGAAATGCCCGGACTTATCCTAAAAAACTTTCGGAGACAGTCGTGGCCGAGATGCGGCAACGGCAGTCCGCCGACCATAGCGCCGTGATCGGATGGACGGATGAAGAGAATCAGGAGGCTCTGCCGGCGAACGTAAATCTCTTGTACGGGATCAACCACGCCGGCGGCTATTCACCCCTTTTGATGAAGCGATATTATGAGCTCACAAAGGAACTTGGCATCGTCGATAGTTCGCTGGGTCGCCGTCCTTATTCCGAGGAAATATGGAAAAGGGAATCCGGTCTGGTGCGGGCGATCGGGATTAGCCAGGTCCTGACGAAAAGTGGGTTGCGCGATACAGAGGGTGCCTTGCCGTTTGCTTGGATGGTCAGTGATTGGAAGGTGATTCCCGACGAAAGGGAGCGGCTGGTTTTTTTGAAAAGCGGTCAGTTCCGGCCATCGGAGATGGGCATCCTCGAAACGCCGCCCGCCTATGAACCAGCGCCCGGCGCGTCTGCGGGTTCGGCCCGCATTCTCTCTAAAACGCAGACGGAGGCATCCCTCGATGTCCGCTCTGCGTCGAACTCCCTATTGGTATTGCGCAGTGTTTTCTATCCGCGTTGGAGGGCAGAGGTGGACGGTCAGCCGACACCCGTTTTTCCCGTCGACCATGCGCTTTCCGGTGTATTTCTCAAAAAAGGAGAGCACCGGGTCCGTTTTTATTATGATGCCGGACCGCAGCACCTGTACGAAGGTATTTCTCTGGTCGCGCTCCTTTGGCTCGTGGTTTACGCGTTGCGTCTGAAACGGGTACAATGAGCTGATGTTATGAGCCACCAAAATATTTCGTCGGATCGTTTTCACTGGAAATGGGTTGTTTTGGTCCTTTTTTTGGCGTGTGCCGTCCGCGCTTACAATCTGAACGTCCCCTTCGTCGAACGTTTTAACGCTATCTCGCGTCTGTCCAACTGCGCTTCGGTAGTCCGAAATTTTTACGAGCACGGGTTCAATTTTTTCTATCCGGAAATAGACGAGAATGGGCCTGGGCCCTATCTTCTGAACGCCGAAATGCCGACCTACGCCTACCTAATGGCCCTGGCTTACAAGCTGACCGGAGGCGTGCATGAGTGGGCGGCGCGGGCCGTATCGGTCTTATTCTCGATTGCGGCCCTCTGGCTTCTTTATCTTTTGATCCGAAAGACGGCGGGGGAAAGGCCCGCTCTGTTCGCCCTGGTCTTTGCGGCGTTATCGCCGATGAACGTTGCGCTGTCCCGGTCCATCCAGTGCGACATGACCATGGTCTTTGCGGGGACCGCGGCGCTTTACTTTTTTTACCGGTATTGCGAAACGCAAAAATTGATCTTTTTTCTTTGGTCCTCTTTTTTTATGGCAATGGCCGTTGGCACCAAGATCTACGCGCTCTATCTGTTCATCCCGATTATTTATCTGGCCTGGGAAAGGGAGAAATGGGCTGTTTTCACGCGCCCAAGGAACTATTTTTACTGTCTCGTAGTTTCACTCACTTTCATCTGGTATTTTTACATGTGGAAGGTTGGGCAGGGCCAAAAGCTGGCTTATTCGACTTTTGGTTACCCCGATGCGCCTGGCCAATGGACGGTGACCGCGAAGGCTTTTTTGCTCCACGCATTGACCCCCGTCGGCGCCGCATTGTTTCTGTTCGGTATATTTAAGAATACATTTAATAGTCATCGCCTCGCCTGGGTGTGGCTGTTTTCGGTGGTCTTTTACCTGATGGTCATGTGGCCGATGGTGGTGATGCACCCTTATTATTTGTTGCCCGCCATTCCGCCGGTGGCTTATTTTTTTGGTTTGGGCGCGGATCGGATCCTTTCCAGCGCTCGTTTCAGGTTCGTCAGATGCGCCTGGTTCTGGCTGCCGATTTGTCTGCTCGAAATCTTTTTTCTATCCTATTATTACCGACTGCTGTATGTCATTCCCCAAGACCGGATGGCCATCGTGGTAAGCGGGAAGGTGACTGATGCCCTGGTTCCGAAGGACAGCTTGGTCGTCGCCTCATGGGGCGCCAGCCCGATCCAGCTGTATTACTGCCATCGGAGAGGCTGGTCCTTTGATCTGACCAGGTCCGGCAAAGAATTGATCGAGGACCTCGAAAAGAAGAGAGAACAGGGTGCCGGCTACTTTATGACCACGACGCTTGACGATTTTCACAAGGCCTCTGATTTTGAGGTCTATCTGCGGACGCATTACGGCGTGACAAAGGAAAATGAAGAGATGATCCTTTTTGATCTAAAGGCAGCGGGGTCCCGATGAAAAAAAGCATGAACGACCGCTATTTAGAATTTTTTTATGTTCTTTGGTTCCTTTTGGTCCTGAGCGCCTACATTATTATGGTCATCATCCCTAAGATCCAAGGAAAGATCTGATGCCATTCATCGGAGCCGGGCCGGCGATCGCTTTGTGGGCGACCGCGTTGCTCTTGATCGTCTTGTTCGCCGCTTTTCGCATCGGCGGCTTAGCTATTGGATTGCTGGGGTTGCCGGATGCAATCTTCACAAAAAATGAACATGCCCTGTTTTCTTTGTCGGTCGGGATCATTCTAGTCTCCCTGACCGTCCTGGGCATCGGATCGCTCGGCGTGCTCGCGAGGCCCTATGCCGCCGCGGCGCTGACCCTTTTTATGCTCGCCCCTTATTGTATAAAAATTAAAAAACAGCATTACTGGATGCGATCAACGAACGAACCTGTCGGATGGACAAGTACTGCCAAAATTTTTTGGCTGCTCGCAGCGCCGGTCCTTTTCTTGTCCTGGATCCAGGCGCAGATGCCCGCAGGCGGGACGGATGCGCTGGCCTATCATCTGTTCCACCCCAAGCTGTTCGTTTTGCATCA
>JANNFA010000110.1:0-1808 GCA_031379345.1 Candidatus Omnitrophota bacterium
GCGTTATACAAACAATTGGCAAGGGAGTGCACAAGGATGGTTGCCCGGCGAAAATATCATGGCCGACAAGATCGTGATGTACTCCCGCGAGATCTACGAGAAGGGGCTGTCTATCGTCACGGTGGCCACGGTGCGCAACCATCCGGAAGCCCTCAATCCACAGATCAAATCGTTGAACTATCTCAACAATATCCTGGCGAAGATCGAGGCCATCAATGCGGGCGTGAGCGAAGCCATCTTGCTCAATACGCAGGGATATGTCACCGAATGCACTGGTGAAAATATTTTTTACGTGAAGGGAAAAAAGCTTGCCACGCCCCCGCCATATGTCGGCATCTTGAAGGGGATCACACGCGATGTCATGATGCGGCTGGGTGAGGAGATGGGGCTCGAGGTGGTGGAAGAAGTATTCACGCGCCACGATCTTTATTCTTCCGATGAGGTTTTCCTGACCGGCACCGGCGCCGAGCTCATCCCGGTTATTAAGATCGACAACCGTCTTATCGGCGACGGCAAGCCGGGCAAGACGACGCTCTCGTTGATGAAAGCGTTCCGCAAGGTCACCGTTAAAGAGGGAGTGAAATATACTGTCTGATGAGCTCTTCTTCGTTGCTTTGCGATGAATGCGGCAAGAACAAGGCCACGGTCCACCTTACCGAGATCGTGAATGACCTGATTACGAAGCTGAATCTCTGCGAGGCCTGTGCCAAAGCGAAGGGCGCGGAGGCGGAGCAGCATTTCGGCATCGCGGACCTTCTGTCCGCGCTGTCCGATGTGGATGTGCCGCAGGCTGCCGCTGCGGCCGGTACGACGCCTTCGAAACACAAGTGCACGCATTGCGGTCTTTCCTACGAAGATTTTAAGCGTATCGGGCGCCTCGGTTGCGGCGAATGCTACAAAACTTTTCGCACAAGCCTCGCACCGCTTTTAAAGCGTATTCACGGAGCGAACCAGCATCTTGGAAAATCTCCGAATCCGCAGGCGCTCGATGAGCTCAAGAGCAACAGTAAGCGTGCGCAGGAGCTCGAGCAGGCGAAGACCGAGCTTTTCAAGGCGGTGAAGAATGAAGAATTTGAAGTCGCGGCCTCGTTGCGGGACAAGATCAAGTTTCTCGAGAAGAAAGCCAAAGACGCCAAATGAGCCCTGCGATCAACATTGATGCTCTCCTGAAGCAAACCTGCGAATGGTTGCGCGGCACGGGTCCTAACCCGGACATCGTGATGAGTTCGCGTGTGCGTTTGGCGCGTAATATCGAGAATTTCCCTTTTTCGCATTGGGCGAACAAGAAGCAAGAAAAAGAGTCGATGGAGATCCTCCAGGCGGCGATCCAGTCGAGCGATTTTCTTCGGGCGGGTGTCTTTGTCCGGATGGCGGAGCTCGACGACGTGGACCGGCAATTTTTGCTCGAGAGGCACCTGATCAGCCGCGAACATATTGTTCAGCCGGAGTTCAAGGCGGTGGTCATCGGGGACAAGGAAGTTTTGAGCGTGATGGTGAACGAAGAAGACCATCTGCGCGTCCAGGTGATGCAGTCGGGTTTCAATCTCCAGGAATGTTGGCGCATCGCCAACAGGATGGACGACCTTCTGCACAAACGCGTCAAGTTTGCCTACAACCAGGAGTGGGGCTATCTCACGGCTTGTCCGACCAACACCGGCACAGGCCTTCGCGCGTCGGTGATGCTGCATCTCCCGTCTTTAGTGATGACCAAACAGATCAACCGCGTTCTGCAAGCTATCACGAAGCTCGGCATGACGGCCCGCGGACTTTACGGAGAGGGCACAGAGGCGGAAGGTAATTTTTTCCAG
>JANNFA010000131.1:0-1599 GCA_031379345.1 Candidatus Omnitrophota bacterium
CGCTTGAGCGGGTACTGACAAACCTCGTGGACAACGCCGTCAAATACAATCAGAAGGACGGTCGTATCCTTGTCCGCGCTTCACGTGATGGCGAGGGCGTGAGTATCAGCGTGACCGACACAGGCGCTGGGATCGCCCCCCAGGATCTGGGGCGCATCTTCGAACGTTTTTACCGGGCCGATAAAAGCCGTTCCCGCGAAACCGGCGGTTCTGGCCTTGGCCTGTCCATCGCCAAGCATATTATTGAAAGACATGGTGGAAGAATCGAAGTCGAAAGTACCCTCCAGCAAGGCTCTACGGTCACAATAATCCTTCCTAAGTAGCTGCGGCGCTAATCGGGCCGAGGGCACCGGCTTCTCCGGAGGGAGCGCGACCCCCTGGTCGCAGGCCCGGAGGAGAAGTCGGTGTCCGAAGGCGGGGTGCGGCCGCCTGTGCTATACTAAAACGTTATGGAACGTCATTTTGATGATGAATTGAAGGATCTGCGTCAGAAGCTGCTGCAGATGGCCGACACCGCCCAGGAGATGATAGGGCTTGCCGCCAAGGCGCTGGTCGAGCGCAAAAAAGAGCTCACCGATAAAGTTTTTGCCCTCGAAGAAACGGTCAATCACACTGAGATTGAGATCGAAGAGGAAGTGCTCCGTCTCTTTGCGCTCCGACAGCCTATCGCCGGTGACTTGCGTCTATTGACGGCCATCCTCAAGATCAACAATGATCTGGAACGCGTGGCCGACCAAGCCGTGAATATCTCGGAAACGGTCCTCTTCTTATTGAAAGAGCCGCCGCTCAAGCCACTGATCGACATCCCGAAGATGGCGTTACTGGCGCAGAAGATGATTAAGAGCAGTCTCGAAGCCTTTGTGCACGAGGACGCAAAGCTGGCGCACCAGGTCTGCATGGACGACGATGAAGTCGACCGACTGAACGACCAGGTGTTCCGCGAACTTTTGACTTATATGATGGAAGACCCAAAGAGCATCACGCGCGCAGTAGACCTTATTCTCGTCAGCCGCAACCTTGAGCGCATCGCCGACCACGCGACGAACATCAGCGAAGACGTGATCTTCATCGTGGAAGGAAAGAACATCCGCCACCATATCGATGAGGCTTCCGCATGAATAGTGCCTGCGTGCTGGTCTCGGGGGGGATCGAAAGTGCGGTGCTTGTGAACGACGCACTCGCGCGCTATGACCGCGTGACGCCTGTGTACGTACGAAACCACCTTCGTTGGGAAGATACCGAGCTGATCTGCCTTAAGAATTTTCTGCGCGGACTGAAACAGAGCAATCTAAAACCTCTTGTCATCCTTGACCTGAACATGCGCGATGTTTATGACAGCCACTGGAGCATCACCGGAATCCACACGCCCGGTTCAAAATCCCAGGATAGCTCCGTGTATCTTCCTGGCCGCAATATTGTGCTGCTCGCCAAGACGGCTGTCTATGCGTCAATGAAGGGCATTACCTCCATCGAGATCGGGATCCTGCGGGGGAACCCGTTCCCGGACAGCACGAAACCGTTCCTTAAAAAAATGTCTGACGTGTTGTCTATGGGATTGAACCATAAGATCGAAGTAAAAGCACCTTTTCATAAAATGAA
>JANNFA010000185.1:0-3744 GCA_031379345.1 Candidatus Omnitrophota bacterium
CAACCGCTACGGCACCGGCCAGTCCACGATGGACGGTATCATCCGTGCGACGAATTTCCTGATCGCAGGTTCGACGGTCGTGGTCGCCGGCTACGGTTGGTGCGGCCGTGGTGTGGCTTCCCGCGCCCAGGGTCTGGGCGCACGCGTGATCGTCACCGAGATCGAGCCATTGAAGGCTCTCGAAGCGGTCATGGACGGATTTCAGGTGATGCCGATGGAAGAGGCAGTCAAACAGGGTGACGTGTTTGTGACGGTGACCGGCAATAAGAGTGTCATCCGTAGGGAACATTTTCTCGCTATGAAGGATCGCGCTATCGTCGCGAACTCCGGCCACTTTGATGTGGAGATCGACACGGCCGAGCTCAAGCGCATGGCCAAGAAAGAGCGCGCGACGCGTGAGAACGTTTTGGAGTACACACTTTCGAACGGCCGCCGCGTGTTTCTTATCGCCGAAGGTCGTCTCGTGAACCTCGGCGCTGCCGAAGGTCATCCCGCGATGGTGATGGACATGAGCTTCGCCAACCAGGCATTGTCCGCAGAATGGGTCGCAAAGAACCACAAGAAACTGCAGAAGAAGGTTTACAAAATCCCTCAGGACATTGACCGCGAGATCTCGCGGCTCAAACTGGCCAGCATGGGCGTGGCCATCGACAAACTCACCAAAGAGCAGGAAAAGTACCTCTCCGGCTGGGAAGCCGGGACTTAAGCGTTCGTTTTAATCAAGTAAAGACCGAGTCCCGCGAAGAAGAGATTTGAGAACCACGCCGAGAAGACCGGTGGCAGATGCCCGCCTTTGCCGAAAGCCAGCACCATCGAGTTGATCCCGTAATAGAGCATGACAAGCGCCACGCTAGTGCCGATCCCCAGGAGAGCGCCCCCGCGGTCTGAGCGCATGGCGAGGGGCGCTCCGATAAGAATCACGACAAAACTTACAAATGGAAATGCAATTTTGTAGTGAAAATCGACCAGCATCTTCTGCACGAGTTTCGGACTCACACCGCGCATGTGCCCGATATACTCGTCGAGCTGTTTGGTGTTCATGAATTCGATCTGCAGCGACTCTCGTAAGAAGTCTACGGGTTTCGCGTTGAGGTCGACGACCATACTCTCCGAGAAACGCGGTTCGCCTTCCAGCTCGCCGCGGCGGTCCATGTGATATTCAATCGTCTCATAAAACGTCCAGCGCCCATCATGATAGAGTGCCTTCTTGGCCGCTATCTTTGTCTGTAAAAGCCGGTGAGGGTCGTCCTCGAACAAGACCACATCGTATAGTGTGTCGGTGGCTAGCTCATATTCGCGTGCGTAGACCATCAGATTGCCCTTGGTGAAGAGGGTCGCGTTCTGGATGGATCGTTCTGAAAGATTTTTTTTCCCTTTTTCGATGAGACCCTCCATGATCGAGGTCGATGTCACCGAGGTGCGCGGTACTATCTGCTCACTCAAAAGGAAGACGCCAAAACTAATCACGGCACCGATAAAAAGGTAGGGCGCGAGGATGTGGAATGACGAGACGCCGCTGGCTTTCATCGCGGTGACCTCATTGTGGCGCGACAGACCGCTCAATACATACAGGATAGACACGAGCACCGCCATCGGCACGACCTGCACCAGGATCACGGGAGCAGAATAGAGATAGTAGGTCGCGATAATCCGAAAATTGACGCCGCTCTTCAAGAACTCGTCGAGATTGTCGAAGGCGTCGATCACGATGAACAGCACCATGAAAAGGCATAGGCAGTAGAGCAGGGCATGCACGAATCGGTTTACCAGATAGCGGTCGAGGATGCGCATTAACTTTTTACCAGTTTACGGTACATCACATAACCGATCAGTCCGATGACAAGGTTCGAGAACTCCAGGCTCAGCGCGGGGGAGACCATCCCCTTCTGGGCGAGTGCTTTTCCGCCGATAAGCATTGTCCAGTAGAAGGTCACGACGATTAAACTAAGCCCATAACTCATCGATTTGTCACCGCGCCGTGTCGTGATCCCGAGCGGGATGCCTATCAGCAGGAAGGCGAGGCTTGAGAATGCCATCGCGATTTTGTTGTGAATTTCAGCCGATAGAGAATACGTTGCTTTGATACCGGACTCCCCAAGGCGCTCGATCTCCTTCGACAATTCACGGATGGACATGTCCTTGGGTTTTTTGCCGGGTGCGTTTGATTCTTTGATGTCCGAGATATTCAGCGGAAGATCATAGGATTTAAAATTGATCTTATACAATTTTGTCGGATCCTTCGGGTCCGGCTCATCGCTCGTGCCATGGATGAGTTTCAACTTGATGATGCCGCGCTCCGGAATCGAGATAAGCTCCCCTTTTTGCGCAACGATGGTGCGTACCGGCCGGCCCGGTTGCGGCTGGTAGATACGGATGCCCTTCAGTTTATTTTTATCGATCTCATAGATGAAGATCACGAAATTCTTGAACTTTTTAATGAACGTGCCTTCCTCGAGCGCTGCGCTTGGGTTTTCGATGCCGATACGCGCCAAGAGGAGGCGGTAATTGTAATGGCTGACGGATGCGATGCGGTCCGAAAGGATGAGAGAGACCAGAGACAGGATAAACACCACCATGAACAGGGGCGTCACGATCTTGGACAGCGAGATGCCGCTTGCGCGCATCGCGGTCAGCTCGTTGTCGGCGGACAGTTTACGGAAGGTCATCAGGGTAGCGATCAGGACCGCTATCGGGATGATGAATATCAGCATGAACGGCAGTGAATAGAGGAATAGCTGCGCGATGAGCCAGATATCCACGGACTTGTTGAACACGAAATCTGCCATTTGAATGATGCCGCGGCCCAGGATAAAAAGACTGACCAGGCCGAATATCGTGCCTAGAAACGGATTGAGAAACTCATTGAGGATGTGGTCGCGCAGTATTTTCACCTAGTGACCCCTCGCGACAACCAGCACATCCACTCTCTTTGCGCCCGCTTCTTTCAGCGCCCGGGCGCATTCGGAGGCGGTCTCACCCGTGGTCAGGATGTCATCGATGAGCAGGATGTTTCGGCCGGCTGTTTTATTCGAGGCGCGAAAGAGCTGTTTCACATTCTCGCGCCGTCTGGCCTTGCTGAGTTTTGCCTGTTGCAGCGGTTCGCCGGTGAGCGTCAGTGCATTTTTGAGGTATGGTTTTTCAAGCAAGTTCGCCGCGCCGCGGGCAAGGAGCTCGGCCTGATTGAAACCGCGCTCTAGTTTTTTCCCCGGGGGCATTGGAACGGCCGCGAGCGCGTCCCAGCGGCTTGCGTCCTGTCCCTCTAAACGCCGCTCAAGGAGACGAAGGAGGGGCGCGAGAAGCGTCCGGTTCTGGCGAAACTTGAATGAGCAGAGGAGCGTTTTGACCTTGTCCTCGTAATAACAGGCCGCGAACACGCGGTCAAAATAGAAGTCTTTGTTCTCGGAATAGGCGGGCCCCGTGAGAGGGAGGGTGGATTCACAGGCCGCACAGACCCCGCCATCGTTTTGGGAAGGCAAAACATCCCCGCAAAGTTCGCAAGAAAGGGGGAAAACGAACGAAATGACGCTTCGGGAAATCGCCTTCAGCATAAAGGCGAATATAGCATATAATAGAAGGTTCAAATGCAACTTTCGCAACTCCCCAAGATGCTCCTGGTCATTCGCCGAGAGGTCAAGCAATGGAAGCAGCCCATCGTCGGCACCTTCGCGGAAGGGGAGCACGCCCTCTTCAAGATTCTTGTCTCCACTTTGCTCAGTCTGCGCACCCAGGACAAAACGACCGAGG
>JANNFA010000261.1:0-3291 GCA_031379345.1 Candidatus Omnitrophota bacterium
CGAAAAATATCAGCAGATGGTCGAAAACTACGGGCATAAGTTCGTCGCCAAGATGGGCGCCGAAGCGATCCGTGACATGCTGCAGGAAGTCGACCTCGAGAAACTAAATACTAAATTGCATGCTGACCTCAAAAAGGCCAAAGGCGAAGCCACGCAAAAGAAGATCATAAAAAACCTGCGTATCGTCGAGTCCATGATGAAATCGGGGAATCAGGTTGATTGGATGGTGCTGGATGTGGTGCCTGTGATTCCGCCCGATCTTCGTCCGCTTGTTCCGTTGGACGGAGGCCGTTTCGCGACCTCAGACTTGAACGATCTTTATCGCCGTGTGATTAACCGTAATAACCGTTTGAAGAAGCTGCTTGAGCTTCGCGCTCCTGAAGTCATCGTGCGCAATGAAAAACGCATGCTTCAAGAAGCGGTCGACGCCTTGTTCGACAATGGTCGTCACGGACGTCCGGTGTTGGGTTCCGGCAACCGTCCGCTCAAGAGTCTTTCCGACATGTTGAAGGGCAAGCAGGGACGTTTTCGTCAGAATCTGCTTGGTAAGCGCGTTGATTACTCCGGCCGCTCTGTTATCGTCGTCGGGCCTGAACTTAAACTGCATCAGTGCGGACTTCCAAAAAAGATGGCGCTCGAGCTTTTTGAGCCCTTCATCATCAAGAAGCTGCGCGAGATGGGTTTTGTCCACACGATCAAGAGCGCTAAGCGCATGGTCGAGAAGGAACGCCTTGAAGTGTGGGATATTCTTGAGCAGGTCATCAAGAATCACCCTGTCATGCTAAACCGCGCCCCTACACTGCACCGCTTGGGTATCCAGGCATTTGAACCCGTGCTGGTCGAAGGTAAAGCGATCCGCATCCACCCTCTGGTTTGCGCGGCGTTCAACGCCGATTTTGACGGGGACCAGATGGCTGTGCACGTGCCTCTGTCCTTAGAAGCGCAGATTGAGTGCCGCATCCTGCTGCTTTCTATCAATAACATCTTTTCGCCGGCAGACGGTCGTCCGGTAGCCACTCCTTCGCAGGACATCGTGTTGGGCTGTTACTACCTCACCAAGGAGAGGCCGAAGGTTAAGGGCGAGGGCAAGATTTTCTCGGATTCAGAGGAAGTGATCGTTGCCTACAACGATGAGGAATTACACCTCCATGCGAAGATCAAAGTGCGTGTGAAGGGGAGCCTTGTCGAGACGACAACAGGCCGCGTCATATTCAATCAGTTGTTGCCTGAGAATGTGCCGTATTTCAATGAGTTAATGTCGAAATCCAAGTTGAACCGTGTTATTGCAGAATGCTACAAGATTTCCGGGCATCACCGCACCATCCAGCTTTTGGATGATCTGAAGGACTTGGGCTTCGAATACGCGACGCTTGCAGGTATTTCGATTTCCCTCGATGACCTGCATATTCCGGTCAAAAAAGCGCAGCATTTGGAAAAAGCGCAGGAGAAAGTCTCCAAAGTCGAAGAACAGTATCGCCGCGGTGTGATCACCGAAGGCGAGCGCTACAACAACATCGTCGACATCTGGACACAGACGACAGACGAAGTGGCTGACAGCGTGTTCCTCGAGCTTGATAATTTCAATCCGATTTTCATGATGGCTGATTCCGGCGCGCGTGGTTCAAAGCAGCAGATCCGCCAGCTGGCCGGTATGCGTGGTTTGATGGCAAAACCGTCGGGTGAGATCATTGAAAGCCCGATCAAGGCCAATTTCCGCGAAGGCCTTACCATGTTGGAATACTTCATTTCGACGCACGGCGCGCGCAAGGGTCTGGCGGATACGGCTCTGAAGACGGCCGATGCCGGTTACCTGACCCGCCGTCTCGTGGACGTCGCGCAGGATGTGATCATCAACGTAGAAGATTGCGGCACGGTGAAGGGCATCTTTGTCGAAGCCATCGTGGAAGGCGACGAAATCGTCATCCCGCTTCGCGAGCGCATGGTCGGCCGCGTGGCGTCAGACAACATTCTCGACGTGGTGACAGACAGTGTCATCATGGAAGCGAGCCAGGAGATCACCGAAGAAGCCGCTAAAAAGATCGAAGAGGCGGGTATTGATAAGATTAAAATACGTTCCGTATTGACTTGCGAAGCCAAGCGGGGTGTTTGTGCGCGCTGCTACGGGCGTAATCTTGCGACAGGTCGTTTGGTCGAGCTAGGGGAGGCGGTGGGTATTATCGCAGCCCAGTCCATTGGAGAGCCCGGCACTCAGCTGACGATGAGAACGTTCCATATCGGCGGAACCGCCAGCCGGACAGTTACGGACTCGTTCCTTAAGGCCAGAAATAACGGCACGATCAAGTACCATGGTTTAAAGGTTGTTGAACTTAAGAATCATACGTTCGTCATCCTGTCTCGCAATGGACAGGTCACGATCCATGATGCAACCGGCCGCGAGCTTGAGCGTCATGCCGTGCCCCACGGAGGTAACCTGAAGGCTGCGGACGGCGGCAAAGTCGTCAAGGGACAAGTCTTTATCGATTGGGATCCTTACAATGCCTCAATCTTTACGGAGGTCGAAGGCACCGTGAAATACGAGGATATTCTCGACGAGATCACGATGCACAAGCAGCTGGATCAGGCGACGGGCAATATCGAGCGGGTTATCATCGAGCATCGCGGCGAACATCATCCGCAGATCCTTATCCTTGACCACAAAAAGGATGTCCTCGCGATCTATCCGATCCCGACTGGCGCGCACGTGGTCGTGGATGACGGTATCAAGGTCACGGGCGGCGATCTCATCGCGAAAACTCCCCGCAAGATCACAAAGACAAAGGACATCACCGGGGGTCTGCCTCGTGTGGCCGAACTTTTTGAAGCGCGGCGGCCGAAAGATCCAGCGATCATTTCCGAGATCGACGGTATCGTCGAGTTCGGGGAGTCTAAAAAAGGCCATCGCCGTGTGATCGTGAAGAGTTCGACCGGGATGAAAAAAGAATATCTGATTCCGCATGGCAAGCATCTCAATGTGTACAAAGATGATTATGTGTTTTCGGGTCAGCAATTGGTGGACGGACCCGTCGTGCCGCAGGACATCCTGCGCATCTCGGGTGAACGTAAACTCCAGGAATATCTCGTGAACGAGATCCAGGAAGTTTACCGCCTCCAAGGTGTCGGAATTAACGATAAGCACATCGAAGTGATCGTTCGCCAGATGTTAAAGCGCGTAAAGATCGACGATCCGGGCAACTCTGATTTTCTTGTTGGTTCGCATGTGGATCGCTTTATTTTTGCCGACATGAACGAAGAGTTGCGAAAGAAGGGCAAAAAGCCTGCCGTCGCTCATCC
>JANNFA010000263.1:0-3699 GCA_031379345.1 Candidatus Omnitrophota bacterium
CCCTGCATCGGCGCGTTCACCGCGGTGCGCTCGGCGAAACTCTTCAGCCGGGGGTCCCTCGAATGGATCTCCGGGATGTAGCGGCGGCGCTTGAATGCCGTCGAAACAAACCCGTCTTTGCGCGCCTTTTCGAGCAATTCATCCAAAAAACCTTTGACTCTCGGATAGCGGTCGAAATAGGTCTTGATGAACTCTGCAGCGGCCTTGTTCGTGATATCAAGCTGCTTGGCCAGGCTAAACGCGCCCATCCCATACAGCACGCCGAAATTCACGGTCTTGGCCGAGTTGCGCATCTCGGGTGTCACGTCCTTCATGTCGATGCCGAAAATGAGCCCCGCCGTAAAGCGGTGAATGTCTGCGCCGTCGCGAAACGCCTGGATCAGCTTTTCATCCCCGGACAGATGCGCCAACACGCGCAATTCGATCTGTGAATAGTCGGCCGACAAGAGGACCTGGGACTTCTCTTCTGCGATGAACGCCCGACGGACCTTCCGTCCCTCCTCGGTGCGCACCGGGATGTTCTGCACATTCGGGTCGCTGGACGAGAGCCTCCCGGTCGCCGCCACCGTCTGGTTGAACGAGGTATGCACACGCCCGGTCTTGGGATTCACCAAAAGCGGCAGGGCGTCCACGTAGGTCGATTTGAGCTTCGAAAGTTCCCTGAATTTTAAAAGTTCCTTGGGAAGAGAGTGAAGTTCGGAAAGCTCGATCAGGACGCTTACGTCCGTAGATGCACCAGTCTTAGTCTTTTTTACCATAGGAAGCTTCAACTTATCAAATAGAATTTCTGAGAGCTGTTTTGGGGAGTTGATGTTGAATTCCTGTCCCGCTTCCTGATAGATGTGCTTCGTGAGGGCCTTCAGCGCGTGCTCCATCTCCTTTGAAAGGTCTTCCAGGAGCAAGCGGTCGATGGCGATACCCGCATATTCCATGCCGGCCAGCACCCGGACCAGGGGCATCTCGATGCCTTCGAAGAGCTCCAGCGAATCTTTTTCATTTAATTTTTTTCCCAGCACCGAGGCCAGACGGAACGTGACATCGCTGTCCTGACAGCCGTAACGGTAAAGCTTTCCGATCTCGACCTTGTCCATCGTGATCTGGTTCTTGCCGGTGCCGATGAGCTCGGTGATGTCCGTGATGCGAACGCCCAGATGTTCCATCGCGATGTCATCCAGATTGTGGTTTGGTTTGGAAGTGTTGATGCAGTAGGAGGCCACCATCGTGTCGAACCAGATGCCTTCGAGCTCGATCCTGAAATTCTTGAGCACCATGATCTCGTATTTCAGGTTTTGCCCGATCTTCTTGATCTTTGGGTCCTCAAAAAGCGGCTTCAGATCCTCGAGGCATTTTTTGGCCTTGAGACCCTTCAAAAATGAGACGAAATACGCCTCTTTATCTTTGAATGAGAAGGAAATACCGACCGGCTCGCAGAGAATGGGGTCCACACTCGTGGTCTCAAAATCAAACGCCCAAGCGCTTTCTTTGGCTAGCTGTTTGCGCAGTTTTTCAAAAGCCGCTTCGTCTTCGATAAGCGTGTAGCAAAGTCCTGGATCCTCGGCGTGCTTCGTTTCGGCCTCGGGCATTCCCCTTAGGAGCGTACGGAACTCGAATCGCTGGTAAAGTTTGGCTAGTTTGTCTGCGTCCGGCTCGCAGCGTTTGAGTGCGTCGATATCCAGGTCAAGCGGCACATCATCCTTGATGGTGGCCAACTCATAGGAGAGGCGCGCCTCTTTCTCATATTTCACGAGATTCTCTTTTAATTTATCGCCTTTGATCTTTGGGACGTTTTTCAGGACCGCCTCCAGAGAACCATACTCACCGATCAGCTTCACGGCCGTCTTCTCCCCGATCCCCTCAACGCCCGGAATATTGTCGGAAGCATCCCCCATGAGCGCCATGATGTCGACCACTCGATCAGGCCCCACGCCGAAACGCTGTTTCACATGAGCCTCGTCGTAAATAATGTTCTCTTTCTGGGGATTCAGCACCTTCACTTTCTTCGTCACCAACTGAAGCATGTCCTTGTCGCCCGTCACAATATAAACCTCGTGCCCTTTTTTGGAAAGTTCACGCGCTAGGGTGGCAATAACATCGTCCGCCTCATAGCCTTCCATTTCAAAAATAGGCACATTCATCGCCCGGACCACATCCTTAATAAGCGGCATCTGGAACACCAGCTCGTCCGGCATCGGCGCGCGCTGGATCTTGTACTGGTCGTACTGCTTGTGACGGAAGGTCGGTCCCTTCATGTCAAAAGTGACGGCCACTCCGTCAGGCTCGACGGCCTTCACGACCTTTTCAAACATCGTGATAAATCCATAGATGGCGTTTGTCGGCTCGCCTTTTGAATTGCGCAGATCGCGGATCGCATAGAATGCGCGGTAACAGAAGGAATTGCCGTCCAGCAGGATAAACTTCATGAAAGAGTCTTTAGGGTCGGTCCTTTTATTGAGAGGAGAGGATGACGTACAAAAGCAACATGATCAACACGGAACACAAAATATAAAAATCATTGAAGTACCAGAAATCGGCGAGCTTCGTGAAAAAACCGGCGCGCTCAACCTTGCCTCCGTGTGCGAACGTCCTCTGTGGCTTCGGAAAAAGCTCGCGCTCGATGCGCCACTTGTTCTTAAGTTCTTCGACTTCTTTACGCTTGAGCCGCAGGAACACGCCGGCGACATTGTGCGTGGGCACCTGGTGCTTTTTGACCAACTCGCGCATCTCGGTCTCGCTGACCTCGAGCATCGCGGCCGCTTCCTTCACACTGAGGTAGTCCTCCGTGAGGAACTCCTTATAATCTTCTTTTTTAATTTCCATCGCTCACCATAAAGTCGGGGTAACCGGCTAAGTTTAATTTATCGCGCTTTCCAGCCTTGTAAAGCGCCTGTCCGTAGGCGGCGATCATGGCGGCATTGTCCTGACAGAGCGAGAGAGAAGGGAAAACCGCCCGTGCGCCCTCTTTTTTTACCGCCAACGTAAGTTTCTGGCGAAGACGCGAATTGGCGCTCACTCCCCCGCCCACGACGACCGTCTTTAACTTGTGTTTGCGCAGGGCGCGGAGGCTCTTCTCAACCAAGGTGTCGACGACCGCCTCTTGAAAACCAGCACAAATACCTTTTTTTTCGCCCAAGGTCAGGCGGCCCCTCTTTTGGAGTCGCTGAACCTCGTAGAAAACGGCTGTTTTGATCCCGCTGAAACTGAAATCTAAAGAATCCTGTGAAAGAAGAGGACGGCTGAAATGAAACCGCTGGGTGTCCTGCCCTTTTGCCAAGCGATCTACTTCCGGACCTCCAGGGTACTCCAAGCCTAGTATTTTTGCAACTTTATCACAGGCTTCTCCGGAGGCATCGTCCAGCGTATTGCCTAGGACGCGCATCCGGACAGGGCTTTCCATTTTAAGAAGCAGGGTATGCCCGCCTGAGACCACGAGGCCCAAGCACGGAAAGCGGAGCTTGGGATCTTCCAGAAATGCCGCATAGGCGTGCGCGAGGACATGGTCGACGCCGATCAGCGGTTTTTTAAGAGAGAGCGAAAGCGCTTTTGCGGCAGACAACCCAACAAGAATGGAGCCCATGAGACCGGGACCTTTTGTGACTGCAACAAGATCGATGTCTTTAAGAGAAGTGCGGGCTTTTTTGAGAGAGGCTCGGAGACAAGGCAAAAAAACCTCCAGATGTGAACGGGAGGCGATCTCAGGCA